>CAJBJW010000001.1 GCA_903953455.1 uncultured Pseudomonadota bacterium
CCAATATTGGACTGAGTGTGACTCAAGTTTCCAATGGCAAGCACACTTTAAAATACATAAAACAGGCTGAAAAAAATGGCGTGCCTTATGAAATTGTATTTCTTGATTGGTATATGCCTGATATGGATGGCGCTGAAACAGCTAAAGCTATTCGACATTTATCCTTAACTCACCCCCCTCAAATTACTATCATTACTGCTCATGGACGCGAAGAAATTTTAAGCGAAATGAATAATATAGGTTTAGATAATATCTTAATCAAACCTATCAATACCTCGTTATTATTTGATTTAGTGATTCGTTTACTAGGCGAGTCAAATGCATCATTTGAAGACTTTGAAGAAGATTTGAATGATTATCTCGGATTTTCCTATGTTGTTGAAGATTTAAAAATTATTCATGGCTCCTCTATTCTTGTCGTTGAAGATAATAAACTCAACCAAGAAGTCGCCCTTGGTCTACTTATAGACGAAGGATTTAAAGTGGATATTGCTAATGACGGCAGAGAAGCCATTGATATGATTCAGCAGAATTATTACGATATTGTTTTGATGGATATGCAAATGCCCGTGATGAATGGCGTAGAAGCAACGATCGAAATACGCAAAAATGCTAAATTCGATTCATTACCAATTGTTGCCATGACCGCAAATGCCATGTTACAAGATCGTGAAAAATGCCTACAAGCCGGCATGAACGATTTTATCTCAAAGCCAATTGATCCTGAAGAGCTGTTTCGAACTTTACTTCAGTGGATAAGACCTAAGCACCTAGAATTATCTTCAACAAGTGACACACAACAAAGTCAATTAAACGCGCATACCATTGAATCACTTCCTGTAATTGACGGTCTTAATGTTTCCCTCGGTTTGAAACGTGTATTGGGTAAAACAACGCTTTATTTTAATTTATTGCGTCACTATGTAAGCAACCAAGAAAACATGCCCCAAGAAATTCAAGTAGCCCTCGATACAGGCGATATCGAAAGTGCAGAACGTCTTGCGCATACTGCAAAAAATGTAAATGGTAATATTGGCGCAAGTGAGCTTGAAAATTTAGCTGGCGAAATTGAACACTTACTTCGAGAAAATACGTCTCTTGAAATGATTGGTCCTAAAATCGATCACTTTAAAAATAAACAACAGTCTCTTATCGCTGATCTACGAGCAGCTATATCTACCATAAAAAAGTCTGAGCCTATCAAGGATGGTGAACAATCAACGGAAGTGATTATTAAACAACTCAAAGACTTCCTTCTCGATGATGATAGTGCTGCATTAACGTATTTTGAGGAAAATAGCACACGAATTAGCCGTTCATTTAGCATTACGGTATTTAGTAACATCGAAATAGCTATCAAGCAGTTTGATTTTGAAAAAGCCTTGCAATTATTGACCAAAAGCTAAATCAGCTCAGTGAAAACGTTGAATAACATTAAGATTTTTTTTTAAAAACTGAAATATATCAACATTATAATTCAAGTGTCGCGTAATGCGACACTTGAAATTGAAAGCATCAAACTCAAATTAATGCACCCAGCATAGCAAGCAAGCATTTCTCAAGTTCACAATAGTAAAAACTACATATTATATTTTTAAAAAAGATGCCATTGCTAAAGCGCGATCTGCAGCGACTTTTTGCACATGGGGACGCGTTTCGATTAGCTGCATATAGGTTGTCACAGCAGGAAGATGGGCAGCAACAATATCAGTACCGTAAATTTTTTGACTGGTCATACTAACCATAAAAAAATGCAACCAAGCAACACAATCTGCTGCTGTATAAGTATCCCCTGCAATATAAGGTGTAAATTTAGCTAGTCTTGCCAATCCTTTCAAGCCAATTTCTAAACGTTCTTTGACTTCGATCTTAATTTCTTCAGAGACAACGCCACCAAAAAACGCTTCTTTATACAAGCGACGTGCATGCAGCTCAACATTAAGTTCCAAATGCTGGATTAATTCTCGACACTTTGCTCGCTCAAAATTATCAGCCGGATAAAGTGAATTTTCAGGATAAACGTCTTCCAAATATTCAAGAATAACTTGAGATTCTGATAATCCACCGTGTTCAGTTTCAATGAAAGGAATCTTTCCGAGCGGAGACCGTTCTAACAATTTTTCTTCTTGAGAAGGAAAAACTTGTTCTTCAGTAAAGACTATGCCTTTTTCAAGTAAAACCAAGTTGGTTTTATTATAGTAATTGCTAACGGCAAAACCACATAAATTAATCATCATCATTCTCCAATGTAGTAAAAATAAACTCTGATTGAGTCACATATATAGAACTTGGAGTTTAACATTAATGCCTAATGTTTAGCATGACATTACACTTTTATCGTAAAAATGACACATCAAATAAAGCCTAAATGCCATGATCGCTGCTCGCCGCCACACCGCATAAAGCCAGCAACCCTACAATCCTAACCTCTATAGGTACAATTTCACCATCGAAGGTAGAAAATTACTCCATATAAAAATCCGCAGTACTATTATTTTAAAGCTCCATTTATCATAATAATAATAAAAATCAATCGGATGAGATATTTTTGTGTGATGAGTTCAGCACGTTTAATAATCTGTCGTCCAGATTCTCTACTATTGCTGGCTGGTCTTGAATACTTTAATCAGTGGTTAACGTTTGATTAAACTAATGTGGCTTGTTAAAATTGAAATTATTCGAATTTGCTCAACATTTATAAAAAAACTCATTTAACTTAATCAATCGTTGATGATGGCTTAAAAGCAATACATGCTCTTGAAAAAACATCTTATGATGCCATTCTCATGG
>CAJBJW010000002.1 GCA_903953455.1 uncultured Pseudomonadota bacterium
CCTATACGATGTACGTTTGCGAATCACTATGCCAAATACAGTTGATAAACGTATTATTATTTTAGACATAGATGAAAAAAGTTTAGCGCAAGAAGGCCATTGGCCATGGCGGCGTGATAAGTTAGCCGATTTAGTCGATATTCTTGTTGATTATTATGGCGCAAAATTAGTTGGATTTGACGTCGTTTTTTCTGAAAAAGCGTCAAATGACAGTATAACAACACTCGAGAAATTAGCAAAAAATCAGCTACAAAACGATGCAAATTTCATATCCGCAATTGAAAAAATACGTCCTGAACTTTCATACGATGACCGATTCAGTCACAGCTTACAAAATCGCCCTGTGGTTTTAGGTTATTTCTTTAGTCATCATGACGAACAAAACAACGAGATTGGTCAACTCCCTGCCCCTCTATCTAACGTACACGACGATTTTACCCATTTACTTTTTGACGCTAAAAGTTACATCGCCAATTTACCGACACTTCAATCATCTGCACTCTCTGGTGGATATTTAGATAATGCAAACGTTGATGAAGATGGCGTTTATCGACGATTACCGCTCATTACAAGTTATAAACACCAACTCTACAGTACGCTTTCACTTTCGCTTTTTCATCAATTACTTGGTTCACCTCCAGTAGAATTTATCACCAGTAATGATTATGGTGAAAATCGCCTTGAAGCATTAAAACTAGCTGGATTTACTATTCCCGTTGATGATAGCGGCAATTTACTCGTACCCTTTCGCGGCAAACAAAATAGTTTCAAATACATTTCAGTCACTGACGTTTTAAATGGTGACGTGGCAGTTTCTGAGCTTCACGATAAAATTATTATTATCGGTACATCTGCTGCAGGTTTACTTGATTTACGCTCAACGCCTGTTCAAAACGTTTATGCGGGTGTTGAAGTTCATGCAAATATTCTCAGCGGTCTGCTCGATCAATCCGTAAAATCACGCCCCACATACATTATCGCGGCCGAAATGCTTGAGTTAGCGCTATTATTTATATTTTCCATGCTGTTATTTCCGCGTGTTAGCATTATCGCTTCAGCATTCATATTTCTTATTTTTTCTGGCGTTATGACTACCTTTAATTTTTATTTATGGTCACTTAAAAATATAGACACTCATTTAGCCACACCATTGATTTTATTTTCACTACTTTATGGTGGCCAAATGTTCTTTGGCTTTTTCTTTGAAAATCGTAAAAAGAAACAATTAGGCAATATTTTTGGTCAATATATCCCAAAAGAATTGGTCGACGAAATGAGCAACTCAGACGAGGAATTTACCTTAAAAGGTGAAAATCGTGAAATGACGGTTTTTTTCTCTGATGTACGCGGATTTACAACTATTTCAGAATCACTCGAAGCGGCAGAATTATGCGATTTAATTAACGCTATCCTTACGCCTGTTACGCGCATTATTCATGAAAATAAAGGCACCATCGATAAATACATTGGTGATGCCATCATGGCGTTCTGGGGCGCACCCATGTATAACGATAAACACGCCTACCTAGCAGTAAAAGCTGGATTAACCGTTATCAATGAATTTGATATCATCAATGCGCATTTCAAATTGAAAAATTGGCCTGAAGTCGATTTAGGCGTGGGCTTGAATACGGGCGATATGGTCGTAGGTAATATGGGATCGGAATTTCGTATTGCATACACCGTTATGGGGGATACGGTGAATTTAGGCTCAAGACTTGAAGGATTAACTAAACAATACGGCGTCAAAATGATCGTTAGCGAATCGACGCGAACCGCGGCACCTGAATTTGCATATCGTGAACTCGACTGGGTACGTGTCAAAGGTAAAAACAAACCCATTAAAATTTATGAACCCATATGTGAACAAGCCGACCTTAAAGAATGTGATCAAAAAACGCTCGACCTCACCTGTCATGCCATTGAATTTTATCGCAAACAATCGTGGAATGAAGCACAAACATTATTTTCACAACTGCATAATTTAAAGCCTCATGACTTGTTATATAAAATTTATTTAGATCGTATTGCTTATTTTAGAGAAAACCCACCAAATTTAGATTGGGATGGAACATTCACCCATACCAGCAAATAATTAACAACCGACTCAGCGGCAAATTCACCCTTGCCGCTGACGCAGCACTTCATAAAGTAGCACGCCCGTTGCAACGGATAAATTTAAACTTTCCACCGTACCTAGCATCGGCAATTTCACTAAAAAATCGCATTGTTCGCGGGTTAATCGACGCATCCCCTTCTCTTCTGCCCCAATCACTAAAGCCATTGGCACTGTAAAATCACTTTTAAACAGTATACTTTCCGCTTCACCAGCGGTGCCAATCACCCAAACACCTTCCGTTTTTAACCAGCGCAACGTACGAGCAAGATTGGTAACAACATAAACCGGTACCGTTTCAGCGGCGCCACTGGCGACTTTGCACACCGTAGGCGTGATACCCACCGCATTATCTTTTGTAATAATAATACCGTGCACACCCGTTGCATCCGCTGTACGCAAACACGCGCCTAAATTATGCGGATCTTGTACGTTATCTAACACTAAAAACAACGCATTTTCTGATAAATGTTCAACGGCCACTTTTAAATCATTTTCAGATAACTCTTCAGGCAACGCGACTTCCAACACAACGCCTTGATGATTCATTCCGTCTGCAAGTTTATCAAGCTTTTTACGCTCAACTTTTTCGATTGAAATGTCTAATGTCGATAGTGTTTCAAGCAACGTTTCAAGACGTTTATCATGACGTTCACTGTCAACCCACGCGCGAGAAATTTTTTGTGGTGAATACATCAGCGCAGACTGCGCAGCATGCAAGCCAACAATTTTAGTCAGTTTCATAAATCAATCTTTTTTAGCAGGTGACTGCGTAATGGGTAGCAGTGGAATATGGTATTGTGCCAAAATAGCGGCAATATCGGTAGATTTTTCAATAATCAATTTATTAAGCACTTCTTGGCGTGCTTTGTCGCCTCGACGCACTCCCATTGTCATTTGATAGTCAAACTTAATACCTGATTCTGATTGCATTTCAATAACATGATAATCGCTTGGATGCCCAGAAATAATATGACCAGCAAACACACCCCAAAGCATGACCATATCAATTTTTTTAGCTTTTAAATCTTGCTCAATTTGCATGGCAACATTATGTTGACTGTCCCCAGTCATACTTTGATAAGGAATACCTTGATCGAGTAAATCATGTTTTTGTAGCCAGTCAGTACCTGGACCGCGATCAAACATAGCAATTTTTAATTTTGCTTGCTGCACAAGTGGCAATTCAGCAAGTTGTTGCGCTGTTTGAATATGATCCCATCCACGCCCTTTTGCAATGAGCAATACATAGGTCGAATGATAATAAGGTTGCGTTGTAAGTAACATATCACTCCCTTCAGGCATCCCCATCACAATATCACATTTAAAGTCTTTACTTTCAACCGCATTCTCATCGGTAAAGGCATTAAGCGAATTACGCAAAAAACCAATACGTTGTGGCAACCAAAAATACTCTAGCTCTTGATTTAAAGAGTTAGCAAAAAGCGCCGCAATTTTATTTTCAAAACCGGTCTGTGCTTTATCTGAATAAGGTGGATTGAGTGGATCTGCACAAACTTTAAATGTCTCGGCATAGGTGGCCGAAACACCTAAACTCAACAAAGCGCCAAAAATAGCAGAAGATATTTTCATGATGAATCCTCAAGATAAAATGAATAAAAAAGCCCTAACCAACGAATTGGCTAGGGCTCTTGAGTTGACTAAATAAATTAAGTTAAAAACTTAACTGGAATTTATTAGTTAGGCAATGCAAATACAGTGAATGTTCCACCTAATTTGGTGAATGAACTCAAACTTCTATATGCACCTACCGCACCCAAACCTTCTGAGTTTGTGCTTGCTTCGCCATTATCTAAGCCAGCTGCGATACCAATACCAGCCCAACCACCGATACCTGAAAGAACACCAACGTATTGTTTACCGTTGAATTCCCATGTATTGACGTTACCAATGATGCCTGATGGGGTTTTGAATTTATACAATTCTTTACCTGTTTTCGCATCAACGGCTTTCAAGTAACCTTCAAGTGTACCGTAGAATACAACACCACCAGCTGTTGCCACTGAACCAGACCACACAGAGAATGTTTCTTTGTTAGACCATGCGATTTTGCCTGTTTTTGCATCATACGCAGTGAATTGACCTAAGTTAGTAGAACCGTCTGCTTGACCAGTCAATACGTCAGCGCCCGCAGGACCCATCGTCAATGTTGCACCTACATAAGGTTGACCTGCTGTGTATGCCACTTCAAATGGTTCATAGTCCATGCACAAATGGTTGCCTGAAATATAGAACAAGCCAGTTTGTGGAGAGTAAGAAACAGGTTGTTGGTTTTTAGAACCTAACGCTGCAGGGCAGACGCCTGTTGTGTTAACATCTTCCCCATTTTGCTCTGTTGAGTATTTAGACACAACTTGTGGACGACCAGTTTTCATGTCAACATGACTTGCCCAGTTAACTGATTTGTCGAATTTTTCAGCAACAAGCAATTCACCTGTTTCACGATCTAATGTGTAACCAAAACCATTACGATCAAAATGCACAATCGTTTTATGCATTTTACCTTTCACTTCTTGGTCAACTAAAACAGTTTCATTGATACCGTCAAAATCCCATTCATCGTGTGGCGTCATTTGGTAAACCCATTTCACTTCACCAGTGTCAGCATCACGTGCCCACAATGACATAGACCATTTGTTGTCACCTGGACGTTGTACAGGGTTCCAAGTTGATGGGTTACCTGATCCGTAATAAACCAAGTTCAATTTTGGGTCATAAGAATACCAACCCCAAGTTGTACCGCCACCAATTTTCCATTGATCACCTTTCCAAGTGCTTAAGCTTGAATTTTCACCAACAGCTTGAACGCTACCATCTTTCCATGCTGTTGTTTTTTTAGCGCTGATCAATGTATCTTTATCTGGACCGATACTGTAGCCTTTCCAAGCTAATTTTCCAGAATTGATATCATAAGCGGCTAAGAAACCACGAACACCAAATTCACCACCAGAAATACCTGTAATGACTTTATCTTTTACAACGATAGGTGCGTTAGTGTTGGTCATACCCAATTTTGGGTCACCGTTTTGAACGCTCCAAATACGTTTACCTGTTTTCGCATCTAATGCAGTTAAAACAGTATCTGATTGTTGTAAGAAGATTTTTCCGTCACCGTAAGCAAGACCACGGTTAACGGTATCGCAGCACATAACAGGAATAGTTACATCAGCATCTTGACTTGGCGTGAATTCCCAAATAACAGACTGTGTTGATTGGTCAATTGCATAAACTGTGTTTGGAAATGGTGTATGAATAAATAATACGCCATTTACTGCTAAAGGACCGCCTTCATGACCACGCAATACACCAGTTGAAAATGACCAAGCAGGTTGCAAGGTTTTAACATTGTCAGTTGTGATTTGGTTTAATTTACTAAAGCGAGTACCCGCATAATCACCACCCCATGTTGCCCAGTTAGCAGGGTTTTGAGTCAATTTTTCAAGATCAGCATTTGCTGTCGCAATCGCGGGAACCGCCAATACTGCTGCGATACTCGATGTAAGTAAAAAGCTTTTTAAATATTTCTTCATTAGGTTCTCCTGATATTCTGTTGCATGACAGAACAGTAATTATATTTACAACTAACGTTAGTTCTAAGAGGGCTTTTATCTAAATTTTCATTGTAGGAAGCGACTCTGGAGATGTAAATTTAACGATTTTAACTAAAATGTCAACTTTAAAAAAATCCACTGAAGATTTTACTCATAAAATCACTCTTAAAATAAATCCGCAGGTTTCATTATCTTCATGACTTTCAAAGTATATATCCCAAACATATGCAAAAAATTAGCGTGATTTTTTGAAAAACACGCACTTAGAAATAGTAAAATATTTTTTTTATGGAATTAATAAGTTTTCTGAAGTATTATTAGCTTTCGATTCATGCTGAATTTTTAGCATGATTTTAACAACTATAAAACACAGGAGAGTGCTCATGGGAGCAATTTTAGACGTTACTGAAATGTTAAAAACACCAGCTGGTGCAACAATTGGTCTTGCGGTTGTTGTAGTAGGTTACTTCTTCGTGAAGTGGGTTTTCGCAGCACATCCAGACGAAGAGCAATAAGCGACATTTTTGTCCCTATTTGTTTAAAAAGGTCGCAACAAGAAATTGTTGTGGCCTTTTTTTATTCCTAAAATCCACATCTCATCTAACGGCCCACACATTGCAATGACCCAACGTCTTTTCAATAAAATCCACTCATTAAGAAACAAACAAGTGCCTGCTACCGCATTAGGCTTATTACGGATAGGGTATGGACTAATCACTCTGCAAGAAATTTTCTTTCTTTGCTATTTTAATCATTTAATTTTTGACCCCATCCCCTACTTGGATGTCGAGTTCCCAATGATTCCGGCTTTTTTAGGAATATGGGCACTTGCCGCATTCTGCGTGGTAGTCGGTTACCACTATCAAACTGCAATGATTTGGAATTACCTGCTCTGGATTGTATTTGTTAATTTCACGCCGATGCAACGTGACTTTGATGGTGGATTTGATACATTTATGATTGGAGCAGGTTTTTTCTTTCTCTTCATGCCTTTAGATAAAACATTTTCGCTAGATAATTTACGCTACAAACTCAATCGACCTTTTGTTCATTACAGTACCTATCAAAAACCAACTGTTACTGTACTCGCGTATTACGTACCCATTATTATTTGCCTTGGCTTTCTGTACGTTGATTCTGCAATACACAAATTATTTGCAGAACATTGGCGCAATGGTCTTGGGACATGGCTACCCGCCACGCAACCCTACTATGTATCAGCTCTTGATATGTCGCCACTACTCAATCAAGAATGGCTGCAAAATGTACTGGGTTACACGATTTTAGTTTTTCAATTTACCTTTATTTTTTTGTTTTGGCAGCGTCAGTTGCGCGTGGTGTTTTTATTTATCGGCATGGGTTTGCATTTAGGCATTACGATATCATTTAACATCTACCCGTTTGGCCTTGGGATGTTATGTTTTTACTTACTCATGGTCCCATTTGCATGGTGGCGTGCAATAAATACATTTTTTGTCGCAAAGCAACCCACATTGACCGTATTTTTCGATAAACTCTGCCCATTATGCAATCGAACTGTGTTAATTTTGAATCACTTCGATATTTTTAAACGCATTGATTTTCAAAACGCACAAGAAAACGCCGCAAATCACCCTGCATTGTGCAATATTGATAATTCGGAACTACTGAAGGATTTATACGCAATCGACGCACAAGGGCGCGTTTATGCAGGAGTAGATACTTATATTCAAATATTAAAGCACTCATGCTACTTAGCTTTTGTAGGCACGATACTTTCATTACCGTTAATTAAATCCGTAGCGATCAGAAAATACCGAGCCATTGCGGATAATCGTGTCCGCATAACCTGCGATGTGACTTGTTTACCACCAGCAATGCCATTAACTAACAACACTTGGTATACACAACTTTTTGAACAACATACTGAGCAAAAACCTAAAGCATTTTCGCGAAAACTCACGAAAATTTTGATTCTGATATTTTTGCTGCAGCTTAACAGTACGATTCACTATGGCTTAATTTATCGCTTGAAATTACATAACCCCTTGCTATCTCCAGTAACGCAAGTGAGCAATATGTTCATATTATGGTCACAGACATTTATTGGCATTATTCCGCATCCACTGTATTTACATGATCATTTCCAAGGCTACGATCACATACTCGCCATTACCTATATCGATGCACAGGGAAAGGAGCAATGGCTACCATTCATCAATGAAGAAGGACGCATGCTTGCACCTAATTGGGGACGCGTCCACTCAATGTGGGCAAACATTGCCGTCACACCTAATATTGATAGCGTCCGTTTACAAAAATTCATTATGAAAATAACGGCATTTTATGGCTATCAATTAGGACTCGATTTACCAAAAACCACTTTTCATATCCAAATGAAAAAAATCGCTGCACCCTTTCATTGGGTATATGATCAACGCAATCTAAACATGGCTGGAGAGTGGATAATCATTGGTGAGGCGCACTGGCAAAATAAGCAAATAAAAATCAGCTTGCCTAATGACATTAATCGACTTTAATTAAATCGAAATTATTAGGCTTTTTATTATTGCAATGACACAATAGTTCATGATATAAATTGCCCGTGCTTAGAAATTTGCGCAACTATAATTAAAAAACAACTTGGAGGATTTCAAAAATGAAAAAAGTAATTTCTGTATTAGCTTTAGCGTTAATGATTGTTGGTTTGACAGGTTGCATCGATGGTCAAGACGACAGCAAACAAAAAGTGTCTAGCTCTATTCAACTTTAATTTTTTGTTGAAAAGGTTAAACAGTTTTTAACTGTTTAGAGCTTTCAGAAAACCCAGCACTTGTGCTGGGTTTTTTGCGTTTAGAACATCAAAAAACTAGATAATCGTTTTTTCCGACAATAAAAATACACGGTATAGCAAACAACCGCTAATAAATCCCCCCAAATGTGCCCACCACGCCACACTAGCGCCAACACCTGTAAATAACACTGCCTCTGTTGCATTATGCAATTGTAGTATCACCCAAAGCCCTAAAAAGGCAATCGCAGGAATAGGCAGTAAAATTGGATAAATAAAAGGAATCCACACGATGACACGCTCAAGAGGGTATAAACAAAAATAAGCAGCTAAGACACCTGCAATAGCCCCAGATGCACCGATAACAGGAATAGCGAGCGTCGGATCAAAATACCACTGCAATAAAGTTGCTAATGCACCGCATATCAAATAAAACGCTAAAAATCGCCAGCGGCCCATTCTATCTTCGATATTATCCCCAAAGATCCACAAAAACCACATATTAAAAATCAAATGCAACCAATCGTTATGCAAAAATAAATTACTAATAAACGAAAAACCATAATCAGGTGGAAGACCAAAATCTTTAGCCCAAGCAGGATTGGAATAGCGAACAGGCACCATTCCATATAAATTCACTAATTTATAACCTAGTGCATCGGGCAGAAATTGCATTGACACGAATATAACACTACAAACCACCATAATGGCCCATGTCATAATAGGACGTGAAAAACAGGGTGCGGTATCTCGAATAGGAATCATCGTTTTTCCTCTCAAATTAATGGATTTAAAAGGAAATAAACGTACTTCCCTTTATTTAGTTGACATAACACGGAGATAGAGAACGAGAGTGGGCAAAATCCATTGCCCTAATGCGATATCCAGCAAATCTTTATACGTTAAACGTAAGTTAACCAATCTGCGTACTGATCACCACGTCCATGAACAGCATCAAAATAAAGTGATTGCAGCTTTTCAGTCACAACACCACGACTGCCTGAACCAATTTTACGATTATCGAGTTCACGAATGGGCGTCACTTCTGCCGCAGAGCCTGTAAAGAAGGCTTCATCTGCGACATAAATTTCATCGCGTGTGATACGCTTTTCAACCACTTCAAATCCTAAATCACGCGCAATGGTCATCACTGAATCGCGAGTAATCCCCTCTAAGGCAGACGTGGTTTCCGGTGTATAAATTTTTCCATTGCGAACGATAAATAAGTTTTCAGCACTTCCTTCTGCCGCAAAACCTTCATGATCGAGCATCAACGCTTCATCATAGCCGTTCGCGCGAGCTTCTTGGAGAGCAAGAATCGAATTAATATAGTTACCATTGGCTTTTGCTTTACACATGGTGCTATTGTGGTGATTTCGCGTGTATGATGAAGTGCGAATACGAATACCCTTCTCAATACTTTCTGCCCCTAAATACGCACCCCAAGACCATGCAGCAACCATCACATGCACTTTTAAATTATCTGCACGCAATCCCATGCCTTCAGACCCTAAAAAACACATGCTACGAATATAGGCGCTATCTAATTTATTTTTGACTAGTGCGTCACATTGCACCTTATTGAGCTCTTCTTTACTAAAGGGCATTTGCATATTCATAATATGCGCTGAGCGAAACAATCTGTCTGTATGTTCTTGCAAACGAAAAATAGCCGTACCTTTTTGCGCATGATAAGCGCGAATACCTTCAAAAACTCCCAAGCCATAATGTAGTGTGTGCGTGAGAACATGTACTTTCGCTTCGCGCCAATCAACCCATTCACCGTCTAGCCAAATATAACCGTCGCGGTCATCCATACTCATATTTGTATTCTCCAAAATTATAAAATTATGTTTTTTTAAGCGCGATTTTCACCGCCAAAAATGACAATCAAACGGGGCAGAAAATTGGCTAATTCTGCCGTCATAATTGAAAAGTTCACATCGAATTTTTCTTCTAATGTCGCTGCATCCGACTCACCAACTTGCTCTTGAATTAAATCAAGAAACTTTAAACGTTTAACCGCTAAATTTTCATCTAAGACAAAAGAAAGTCGATCTTCCCAATTTAGGGCTAACTTAATAACTTGTTTGCCACTATCTAAATGATTTTTAATTTCAGGCAGTGCTAAATCATGACGTTTACAGCGGATAATACCGCCATCTTCTTCAGGTGCGCGTAATTCACATTCATCCTCAATTACGATATCTGCGGGAGGATTTTGATCAAGCAACCATTGCGTCATAGTTAACACCGGCTTGTCTATTGTATTCAATGGAATTGCAGGTAAACCGCCTAATGTTTTACGAAGTGTACTCAGTAAATCCTCTGCCTTTTTAGCCGATGCACTATCCACCACAATAAAGCCATTTTGCGTATCAATATAAGCATAGGTTTTATGTGTAAACGTAAACGCGCGGGGAAGCAATTCAAAAATCAAATTATCTTTTAATTCCGTTTTGGTTTTTTTAGATAATTTACGCCCTTCTTGCTCTTCAATTTCTTCAATTTTTTCTTGAAGCATTTCGTTAATCACTGACGAAGGAAGTACGCGCTCTTCTTTTTTCGCACAAATCATCAAATACCCATTTGTGCTATGAACCAACTCTTCTGATCCTTTTCCTAAAGGGGCTGTCCAGCCAAAACTAAACGCTTGCTGACCTGTGCAAGGCGAAAACGCCAACGTATCGAGTTTTTCAGCTAGTGTTTGCGCATCCAAAGCGAACGCTTCCGTTAAACGGAAAACGTTCAAATTTTTAAACCACATGGTTATTTCCTAAGTATCTATTTTGAAATATATAAGTGCATTATTATCGCACAATTAACGGTATTATTTTTGTACCACAATATTGGGGAATTTACCGCTAAAATCTTTAGGCTTGAGTGCAAGTCTCGCTGACATTTTACGCGCAATATCTAAATAAATTTGGGCAATACGACTATCGGGTTGCGCCACCACAATCGGCTCACCACTATCCGCATACTGGCGAATATGAATATCAAGCGGCAACTGCCCTAAACAATCAATTTTATTGATCTCAGACATCGCAGCGCCACCACCCGAACCAAAGATTGCCTCTTCATGCCCACATTGACTGCAAATGTGCAAACTCATGTTTTCAACCAACCCTAATACGGGAACATTCACTTTCTCGAACATTCCAAAACCACGTTGCGCATCAAGCAGCGCAATATCTTGCGGTGTTGTCACAATTATTGCGCCGCTTACAGGGACATTCTGCGCCAGAGTGAGCTGAATATCACCCGTACCAGGGGGTAAATCAATGACTAAATAATCTAGCGCCTCCCACTGAGTCTCTTTAAGTAACTGTTGCAAAGCAGTTGTTACCATCGGTCCACGCCAAATCAACGCTTGATCTTCAGCCACTAAATAGCCTATAGACATGGTTTGCACACCAAAAGCGACTTTAGGCTGCATGGTTTTATTGTCAAAACTTTCTGGCTTGCCTGACAGACCTAGCATCATAGGCACACTAGGTCCATAAATATCCGCATCCAAAATACCGACTTTTGCGCCATCCTGCGCCAGAGCAAGGGCTAAATTAACCGCTGTCGTTGACTTACCAACACCGCCTTTACCCGATGCAACGGCGATAATATTTTTCACATTTGGTATCAATTTCACATTTTGTTGAACGGCATGAGCAACAATTTTCACACTAATATCAACAACAATATCACCGATACCTTCAACCGACTTCAAATGTGCAATAAGATCTGATTTTAAAGTTTCTAAATAACTTTTTGCTGCATATCCTAGCTCAACAACAAGATGAACATTCAAGCCATCTATATCAATGGACTTAATTGCTTTTGCAGTCATTAAGTCTACACCATAATGGGGCTCAACGAACTGGCGTAAACGGCTTTCTATCTCTACTTTGGTCATTTGTGTCACTGGTTAGGAAAATAAAAGATTATTTCTGTGTCGTTTTAATTGGATATCCAGCATCTTGCCAGCCTTTAATCCCACTGGTCATGCGAAATACGTGATGATACCCCAATTCTTTTGCCCACAATGCCGCTGTATTTGAGCGCCCACATTTATTTCCTCCGCAATAAACGACCACTTTGCGATTTAAATTCTCGCCCAACAGTGCTTTATAGGCATCTTGCGGACCACTCGGTGCATCTTCATTCCATTTATGTGTAAAAGTTCCTTGAAATTCAAAATTATCTGCACCATCTATATAGGCTACGTCAAATTGATTTTTTGGATGTGCATCAATTAGAACAAAATTTTCTTTAGACGCGAGCATTTGGTTTAGCTCATTCACTGACAATAAACCATATCCACCTTGCTCTGCTTCATTGTGAATTTTAATAACGATTTCTTCAATCTCGTTTTCTTTGAGTGTTTGAGATTCGGCAAAAATAGGTGAAGTAAATAAAGCTGTTAAAGCAAAAATTAAGACCGTTTTTTTCATGATGTCATCCTCGAATAAAGTAAATGAAATTTGTATTTACAGATTAGGTAAAATTATCCCGTCGTCTCTTCTAAAAAAAGAAGTAACGCCGGCAACAGTTCATCATCTTCCAATTGAAGTAATTGAATAAATGTGGATTGCTGTTGAGGTGTCGCATTAAGGTAATCGTTTTCTAAATATTTTTTTAGTAGCAAATCTAATTCTAAACAACCACGTCGGCATTGCCAATATAGCTGTGTTAACTTCATTTCTGTGTAACTAACAATTGCTTGATATTTGCAATGGCCTGAGCTGGATTGAGACCTTTTGGACAAGTATCAACGCAATTCATAATAGTGTGGCAGCGATAGACTTTAAATGCATCATCTAGCGCCTCTAAGCGCTCTTTTTTTGCCGTGTCTCGACTATCAGCAATAAAGCGATACGCTTGCAGCAAAACTGCCGGACCTAAATAACGATCACTATTCCACCAATAACTCGGGCAACTCGTCGAACAACACGCACAAAGCACACAATCATAAAGCCCATCAAGTGCCGCGCGATCGGTTTCAGTTTGGAGTTGTTCGTGCTCTTGATCGAGATGATTGCTTTCAAGCCACGGTTTAATTGATGCATATTGCGCGTAAAAATGCGTCATATCAACCACTAAATCTTTAAGTACATTCATGTGCGGCAAGGGATAAATACGCAACGTATTTGAAGGATAATTCGCCAGTGGACTAATACACGAGAGAGTATTTTTGCCATTCACATTCATCGCACACGACCCACACACCCCTTCTCGACAAGAACGTCGAAAAGTCAGCGAGCCATCTAAATCATTTTTAATTTTAAACAGAACATCCAGAACCATTGATCCACATTGATCTCGTGGAAGTTCAAACACGTCAATATGAGGATTTTCATGATTATCTGGTTGCCACCGATAAACCTCAACACGATAAATAGGTACATTATTTTCATGTGCCCTTATTTTCTTCTCTTTTTTCACTACTGAATTTTTCGGCAGACTAAATTCAACCATAGTACTATCTCTCCAAAATTTGGCACGCTGATGAAAAAGGAAAAGGACGTTATATCTATTTTAGCGCGATTGTTCAAAAAATTCTTTTGCCGTTGCGACATCTAGGCGAATTTGCGTTTGCAGTTGTTCTAAAGAATCAAAACGCATTTCATGCCTGATCTTGTGTTTGAAGTGAACACTCACATAACGTCCATAAATATTTTGATTAAAATTAAACAAATGCGTTTCTAAAATAACTTTACTATGCCCATCGATTGTTGGCCTTGTCCCCACGTTTGCCACACCTTGGAATTCAAGACCATCAATCCCTGTCATAGTCACCGCAAATACGCCTTTGATTGGGGTGTTTTGACGAAGCATTTTAATGTTTGCTGTTGGAAAACCGAGTGTGCGTCCCAATTGATTACCTTGTGCAACACGTCCGCATACAGCGTAATCTTGTCCCAAAAGTCGACGAGCCTGCACCAAATCATCCGCATTCAGTGCATCTCGAATGAGTGTACTACTTACCCGTAAATCGGTTAATTGGTAGGATTCTGATTTTTCGACAGAAAAACCATGTTGTTTTCCCTGCGCACAAAGTAAATTAAAATTCCCTCGTCTCGCTTTGCCAAAGTGAAAATCATCGCCAATGACTAAATGCTTTAAATTGAGTTTATCAACTAAAATATCAGAAACAAATTGTTCAGGCTCAAAATTTGCCAAAAGACGATTAAATCGCAAAATGACAACATTATCGATAGGCAAAAGATGCAGTGCCAAGATTTTTTCACGCAATCGCATTAAACGTGAAGGGGCATTCTCCCCCAAGAAATATTCTAGCGGCTGCGGTTCAAATAACATTAACACTGTTGGCAACTGTAATTGACGTCCACATTGCGCTAATTTATCAATTACAGCACGATGTCCCAAATGAACACCATCAAAATTACCAATCGTTAAAACACACCCTTGAGGAAAAAGTGCGCGTTGAGAAAAATCGCGAATTAAACGCATTATAAGTAAACTTAGAAGAGGTAAAAATGAATAAAACGACTAGTCAAAAAAAAACCCAGCGAGCTTACTCACTGGGTTTTTTCAGCATTCAATGAAAGAATGAATTATTTCATCATTGATTTTTTGAACAAACTGTCCAATTTGCTGTTTGTGTCTTGTGCGTATTGTGCTGCTCTGTTAGCTGCTGATTCAGCCGCTGCTGCACGTGAAGCTGCGTCTGCAGCTGCGCTTTGTGCACTGTGTGCATCAGCAGAAGCTTGTGCAACAGAAGTTTTTAATGTATCAACTTGTGATTGTAAATGTGTAATGTCATCTGTGCTTGCACAACCAACAACTACCATAGAAACTAAAGCGATCATTGATAATTTAACGATTTTTTTCATGTGATTTTCCTTTAAAAATGGGATTTAACAAATGTAACTAGAATCTGTACTACAAAAAATACTATAGCTGCGGGTAATTCTAACCACCTACAACTATATTTTCCAGTTTTATTTTATTTTAACTACCGTTCCCGTATCCACTAATTGACTCAAATGGTCAATTTGTGAATTGGTCAAGGCAATACAACCATGTGTCCAATCAAAGACCTCATGTACTTTAATATCACCGCTTCCTAAGCCGTGAATACCAATTTGCCCACCCAACGCTGTATCTTGGGGGGGAATTTGTTTTAACTGATGCGCATGCAAAATTCGATTATATGCGTTTTCGTTAATAATGCCTTTTTCAAGTGCTTTTTGAGCATCATCAACAGAAGGGTACGTTAAGCCAAAAAAACGACGAAACATACTTTTTTCACCAATCCATCCAATCCGATACTCACCAAAAGGTGTAATATTATCACCGCGATGGTTTTTAACCCCAGCACCACCGCGACCAATGGCAATACTATGTAGCGTTTCTAACGTCTGTTCACCTTTTTTGACTTCAATTTGTTTCGCCTTCGTATCTACCAGCAGCCAAACCTCATCAGGGCGAACTTCAGTTGCCGCCATCGCATTAACGGTGAATAAACTCAGACATAAGATTAAATAAACGCGTAACATAATCATCCTGTATTAAATAAACATTTTAGTGTACTTTAACACAAAATTGTAAATTATTTTCTAGGAATATTATGCACATAAAAACGATTCTTACTCAAACTTATCATGATCAAAATCCAGGCACCTCCGGCCTAAGAAAAAAAGTTAGCGTCTTTAAACAAGTGAATTATCTGGAAAATTTTGTTCAAGCCATTTTTGATTCGCTTGAAAATTACCAAGGAAAAGCACTCGTTATTGGCGGTGATGGACGCCATTTCAACCGTGAAGCGATTCAAATAATCATCAAAATAGCCGCAGCAAATGGCTTTGGCGAACTCATAATTGGACAAAATGGCCTACTTTCAACCCCCGCTGCATCACACATTATTCGAAAATATGGTGCCTTTGGTGGCCTAATTTTATCTGCAAGCCATAATCCAGCCGGTGAACACGGGGATTTTGGTATCAAATATAATGTAACCAATGGTGGGCCAGCACCAGAAAAAGACACCCTCGCGTTTTTTGAGCGCAGTAAAACACTAGAGCATTATCAAATTGCTGAATTTCCGGACATAAATTTAGATACGATTGGCACACAGACCGTTGATGGGGTAAAAATCACTATTATTGATTCAGTAGCCGATTATGCCGAACTGATGCAATCAATTTTTGATTTTAGTTTACTCAAACAAAGCATTCAAAGTGGCTATATGACGCTCGCATTTGATGCAATGAGCGCCATTACAGGTCCTTATGCGAAATACATTTTTGTTGATATGCTCGGGGCGCCGCTTAATGCATTGCAAAATGCGCAACCTTTAGAGGATTTTGGTGGCCATCATCCTGACCCCAATTTGATTTACGCACATGAACTCGCTGATTTGATGTTTAGCGACGATGCCCCCACATTTGGCGCAGCATCTGATGGCGACGGCGATCGCAACATGATTATGGGAAAAGGCATTTTCGTCACACCCAGCGATAGTCTTGCCATTTTAGCCGCGAATGCGACCCTTATTCCAGGTTATGCAAACGGTTTAAAAGGCGTTGCGCGTTCAATGCCAACTAGCCAAGCAGTGGATAGGGTCGCTAAAAAACTGAATATCCCTTGCTATGAAACCCCTACTGGCTGGAAATTTTTTGGCAATTTACTCGATGCTGACAAAATCACACTCTGCGGTGAAGAAAGCTTTGGCACAGGCTCACAGCACGTTCGTGAAAAAGACGGCTTATGGGCTGTTCTATTTTGGCTCAATTTAGTTGCACGTCGCCGTCAATCTGTTTTAGATATTGTTGAAGAACATTGGCAAACCTACGGACGCGATATTTACAGCCGCCATGATTATGAGGCGGTTGAATCATCCATTGCACAAGAGATTATGAGCAGTTTACGCGAGCAAATTCAAACCTTGCCTCATCAAACGTTTGGCGACTATACCGTCAAGTATGCAGACGAGTTCTGCTACCACGACAGCATTGACGGCAGCACAAGCGCTAACCAAGGGTTTAGAGTCGGCTTTGAGAACGGTTCACGAATTGTATTTCGTTTATCAGGAACAGGGACGGTAGGCGCAACACTGCGCATTTATATCGAGCGTTTTGAGCCTGACAGCAACAAACACAATCAAGACCCGCAAATTGCATTAGCGCAATTAATTGAATTAGCAGAGCAATTCTGCCGAGTAAAAGAGCGAACGGGCTTAACTGAGCCAACCGTCATTACTTAATATATCAACTAAAAGGGCGAGCACCTTCTCGCCCTTTATTACCTAAAAAAACTATTTCATCAAATTCACAAAATCAAATAAATTTCTATCCGCTAATTGCGATGGTGCCACATTTTGTAAACTGGTGAAGATCGTTTCAAGTCGCCCTGGAAATTGTCTATCCCATGTTTTTAACATCTCTTTCATTGCCTGACGCTGCAAATTCTGTTGTGAACCGCATAAATTACAGGGAATAATCGGGAATTTTCTAAAAGCTGCGTAGCGCTCAATATCTTTTTCGCGTGTATACGCCAGCGGCCGAATAATAATATTTTTCTTATCATCGCTCAGTAATTTAGGTGGCATAGCTTTTAATTTTCCGCCGTAAAAAATATTTAAGAAAAACGTTTCCAAAATATCATCACGATGATGCCCAAGTGCAATTTTGGTGACATTATTTTCTTCAGCAAAACCATACAGCGTCCCACGTCGCAGACGCGAACAAAGTCCACATGTTGTCTGCCCTTCAGGAATAACACGCTTTACGACACTGTAAGTATCTTTCTCAATAACGTGATAGGGCACCCCTAAAGCTTCAAGATATTGCGGAAGGACATGCTCGGGAAACCCTGGTTGTTTTTGGTCTAAATTAACAGCTAATAATTCAAAATTGACGGGGGCTGTTTTTTGTAAATTCAATAAAACATCAAGTAAGGTATAAGAATCTTTACCACCCGACAAACACACCATGATTTTATCGCCATCTTCAATCATATTGAAATCAGCAATCGCATCACCCACCGTGTGACGGAGGCGTTTTTGAAGTTTGTTGAATTGGTAACGTGTTTTTTGATCTAAATCAGAATGCTCTGTCATTTTTGGGGAATCTGTAGGGGGCGCATGTTGTACGTGCCCGATAATACGATGTTTTTGAGAAATACAGCATCAAGCGAGCGTATAAGATACGCTCGCAAAAATGAATTAACCGTTGTATCGTTGAAAAATCAGTGTCGCATTTGTACCACCAAAACCAAAACTATTCGACATAATGGTATTGAGTGTTACATTATCTTGACGCTCACGCACAATAGAAATATCCGCTGCACCAGGGTCTAAGTGCGTTATATTGGCCGAGGCACTCAGGAAATTATCACGCATCATTAAAAGTGAATAAATGGCTTCATTCACGCCTGCAGCACCCAGTGCATGCCCCGTTAATGATTTCGTGGAACTTACCCAAGGGACATTACCCGTACCAAAAACTTCACGCAATGCGCCTAATTCCTTAGTATCTCCAACTGGCGTGCTCGTTCCATGCGCATTGATATAATCAATTTTACCACTCACTGTCGCCATGGCTTGCTGCATACACCGCACTGCGCCCTCACCTGATGGCTGAACCATATCGTAGCCATCAGACGTTGCGCCATACCCGACAAGCTCAGCGTAAATCTTCGCACCACGCGCCTTTGCGTGTTCGAGTTCTTCAATGACTAAAACACCACCACCACCAGAAATAACAAAACCATCACGCGTTTCATCATATGGACGCGACGCAGTTGTTGGCGTGTCGTTATATTTTGAAGATAAAGCGCCCATCGCATCAAACAAAAGCGACATTGTCCAATGCACTTCTTCACCACCACCAGCAAATACGACATCTTGCTTACCCATTTGAATTAATTCCATCGCATGTCCAATGCAGTGTGCACTGGTTGCACAAGCCGAGCTAATTGAATAATTCACGCCTTTAATTTTAAACGGGGTCGCAAGACACGCTGTGTTTGTGCTCGACATCGTACGCGGCACGCGATAAGGCCCTACTTGTTTAATCCCTTTTTCACGTAAGATATCAGCCGCTTCAACTAAGTTTGACGTTGATGGACCACCTGACCCCATAACAAGACCTGTGCGGAAATTCGAAATTTCATCCTCACTTAAACCTGAATCATCAATCGCTTGCTGCATGGCAACATAATTAAACGCCGCGCCATCGCCCATAAAACGACGCACTTTACGATCAATTACGTCATCAAGTTCAATATTAATCGAGCCTTCAATATGGCTACGCAATCCCATTTCCTTATAGACTTCACTAAAACCAATTCCAGAACGTCCCTCTTTTAAAGATTCGACGACTTCTTGTTGATTATTACCTATGCTAGAAACAATACCCAACCCAGTCACTACCACGCGCTTCATGGTTTTCGCCCTTAAAAATTTTCTGTAGAAGTAAATAAGCCAACACGTAAATCTGTGGCTTCGTAAATGACTTTGCCATCCACTTCCATCGTGGCATCTGCAATACCCATCACCAATTTACGCATAATCACGCGTTTTAAATTGACACGATAAGTGACTTTTTTATTGTGCGGAAGTACTTGACCCGTAAATTTCACTTCACCAACGCCTAGAGCGCGACCTTTTCCTGGCCCACCCATCCAGCATAAATAAAAGCCAACCAACTGCCACATAGCGTCTAATCCAAGACATCCCGGCATAACGGGGTCACCTTGAAAATGGCAGTCAAAAAACCACAAATCAGACGTAATATCTAGCTCTGCGATGATTTCTCCTTTTTCATACGTGCCACCTTCATCTGAAATATGCATGATACGATCCATCATTAACATATTTGGAAGTGGAAGTTGCGCATTTTCTGCGCCATATAATTCACCGCGACCGGATTGCAATAATTCCTCGCGGGTAAAACTCGATTGTCTCGGCATGTGTCTTAAAACCTAATTGTAGTTATTCTTATAAGTTGCGCGTCATTATCTAACAGTCACTAAAAAAAATCAGCTCAAATTTTGCGACATACTAAGCAAACAAAATCGCTATTGTATTTTATAAATGCTTATTTCATTTTTATATTTTGAATTTACTAAGGCAAATGTAGTCTGTTAGCCGCTATTTTCAATAAAAATATTGCAACCAACTACCCCACCATACGATTAAGATATGCACAGCGAATTCGTGTAATATTAATATAGTAATTGCTAGAAATAATAAACTATCTTGTATTTTATCAGAAAACAACAGAAGGAGTAGTGCGATTAAAGCGGAGAAACAACGAATAATTTGGAAATACGCCAAAGGCTGACGATTTTTTGATGTTGACCAGTAGAAGATGTCATATACACCTTCTACTCTTCTCAGTATTATTTACTCTTTATCAACAAATTTTGCGGCATAACTACTTTTGTGAGGGATGTCAAAACGAATGCCTTTGAGCATTAAATCCCAATACATCCAAGGGAACCCGATTTTTTTACCTACCCACCAAATCCAACGCGCCACACGCGGATCCAAAAACGGGAACGAAGGTGTAATTCGGCTATCATAACTAAACTCTGCCAAAATAACAGTATTGAGCGATGTGACGAGCGGGCATGAGCCATAACCATCATATTTGCCTTCAACCGATTTTGCGTGAATTAAATTCAAAATATTATCCACAACAACCGGCACCTGTTTACGTACTGCGGCCGCTGTTTTTGCATTGGTCGTTGATGCAGCGTCGCCTAATCCGAAAATATTTGTATATTTATGGTGCTGAAGCGTATTAGGGTGAACATCAACGCGACCATCCACATTGGCTAGCGGACTGTGTTTGATAAAATCTGGCGCACTTTGGGGGGGCGTGACATGAATCATGTCAAACTTTTCAACCGTGTGCTGATTATTTCCATCAGCATCGGTAAATTCAAACGTAGCGGTTTTTGCATCACCGTCAATAGCAATCAAATTATGCGCAAAATGCGTTTTAATACCATAACTTTCCACCACTTTTGCCAATGGTTTAGCAAAAAAGGGAATACCAAACATCGTGCCACCCACGTTGAAAAATTCCACGCTGATTTTATCTGCAATACCTTTTTTACGAAAACGATCCGCTGCCATATACATAATTTTTTGAGGTGCACCCGCACACTTAATTGGCATTGCGGGTTGCGTAAATAGTGCGCGACCTTCACCCAAATTTTTGATACATTCCCATGTGTATTCAACTGTGTCAGGCGAATAATTACTGCACACGCCATTTTTACCCAGCGCCTCTTTTGCTCCTGCAATTTTATCCCAATCCAGCTGAAATCCAGGGCAAACAACTAAATATTCATAACTAAGCGATTCACCTGATTTGAGCGTCAC
>CAJBJW010000003.1 GCA_903953455.1 uncultured Pseudomonadota bacterium
CGCCTAATCGTAATTGGATCGATCCTAATTTAGGGTATTTAAAATCGCAACGCTCGATTCAAAAAGTTAAAAATTGGTTCCGCCAACAAGAAGAACTCGAAAACGCTAAGGCGCAAGCCGACAGTAAAGTGGAATCACCACCAACTGTTGTTGAAACGGCAAAAGAGGTGCCTTTAATAAATAGTGTGCGAGCGAATAAAAGTCTGCATGCTTGTGAGGTAAGCGTTGAAGGGTTAAACAATGTGCAAACGACTTTTGCGCTGTGTTGTCATCCTGTCGCAGGTGATGAGATTACGGGCTATATTTCACATTACAAAGGCATTATTGTTCACCGAGCCGATTGTAAAAATATGTTGCAACTCAGCTTAGCTAAGCAACCACAACGCATTGCAGTGGCTTGGCAAAATAGCAAAGCCAGTCATGCAGTGCCTATTGTGATTCACGCGTTCAATGCGCAGAATTTATTAACCGATGTGTCGCAATTGCTTGCACAGAATAAAATTCACATTTTTTCTGCTGCTCTTGAAGCCGATGTGGATTTTTCAGCCGTGCTAAATTTAACCCTACAAATTGAAAACACGGAGCAGTTGAATACGGTCATTAAGAAAATAAAGCAATTGCCTGCCATTGTGAATGCACAGCGTAAAAATTAAAGGTCATAGTGTTTTCGTTTTCGCCAAAATGTCGCGCGGCTCATATTGAGCATTTGAGCCGCGGCGTTTACATTTTTGGTTTCATTGAGTGCGCGTTCAATAGCACTTTTCTCGTTTTCTTCATTATGTGGCAATTTGACCGATGAAACCACGGGTGTTTCACGAAATTCAGGTGGGAGTTCAGTGCTTTTGAGTACTGAACCTCGACCTACCGCAAAGGTGTATTCCACCACATTATGCAATTCTCGAATATTACCATGCCAGGAATAATCAAGTAGCAACCGCATGGCATCAGGATCAATTTTTTCAATTTTTCGGCCATTAGCTGTGTTGTGCTGCTTAATGAAATGCCAAATTAATAAACTAATGTCTTCGCGTCGCTCTCGTAAAGGTGGTAGAAAAATTGGAACCACCCGTAAACGATACATTAAGTCTTCTCGAAATCGTCCTAGTTTGACTTCCGCGCGCAGTGAGCGGTGCGTTGCCGCAACCAGTCTAATATTGACTGGCATTGAGATAACGCCGCCGACAGGCACATAGTTGCGCTCTTGAATCACACGTAGAAGTTTAGCTTGCAACTCAAGAGGCAGTTCTGCAATTTCATCTAAAAATAATGTGCCACCGTGCGCACGCTGAAATAAACCATGATGATCTTTTATCGCACCGGTAAAGGCACCGCGCACATGACCAAATAATTCACTTTCGAGTAAATTACTCGACAAAGCCGCGCAGTTGACGGCTAAAAATGGCGCGTCATGTCTTGCGCTTAATTCATGAATGGCGCGGGCAACTAATTCTTTTCCTGAACCACTTTCGCCGCGCACTAAAACCGTTGCTTCGGTTTGCGCTGCGGTTTGAATGATTTGAAAAACATCGTGCATGGCAGGGCAGCGGCTTAATATGCCGTGAAAGTTTTGGGCATTATCTATTTGCATTTTGCATTGATTACATTTTAGTGTTACGTTTCAGTTTTATGTCTTAGTGAAACATTTTATGTTTCATTGAAACATAAAATGAAACATAAAAAAAGGGTTTTAATGATGAAAATTATCGTGAATCCCTTGATTTTAAACTGTTGCCAAATATTGGCACAATGTCTGCAATGTTGTTATTAAACGTTATAAGGAATACATGTTATGAAAAAAATATTATTCACAATTCTTGCGCTGCTCGGTGGTCAAAACGCCATGAGCGCCTCTATTGACAGTGTTTCAGCTAATGAAGCGGCAAAAATGCAAAATGAGCGTCATGCCGTTATTGTTGATGTGCGTGAAACAGATGAATGGAATGCGGGGCATATAGCGGGTGCGATTCATATTCCATTAAGTGACGTGAAAAATCGTGTCGCAGAACTTGAAAAATTCAAAGACAGTCCTGTGATTACGCAATGCCGCAGTGGAGCTCGCTCTGCAAAAGCGGCGGAAGTACTTAAAAATGCCGGATTTTCAGCTGTTTATAATTTAGACGGTGGCATAAATGCGTGGCAAAAAGCCGCGTTAGATATACAACAAAATTAAAATTACTTTTAATCTGAGGAGTTACCATCATCATGTTCAAACAATTATTTGATCCCACCACATGGACATATACGTATTTAATTGCGGACGAGCAAAGCAAAGAAGCGGCGTTTATTGATCCCGTTAATACGCATTTGCAGCTTTATTTGGATTTACTCAAAGAACATGGTTTAACGCTTAAATACAGTTTTGAAACGCATGTTCATGCTGACCACATTACAGCCAGTGGTTTACTTCGCCAGCAAACAGGGGCGCAAACGTGTGTGAGTAAATTTGGCGGGGCAAAATTAGTTGATATTGAAATCAATGATGGTGACGTGTTTATGTTAGGTGATGAGAAAATCAAGGCCATCCCAACACCAGGTCACACACCAGGATGTACTTCATTTTTATGGCGTGATCGCTTGTTTAGTGGTGATTCGTTATTGATTGGCGGATGTGGTCGTACAGATTTTCAAGGTGGTGATGCAGGCGCATTATATGATTCGATTACGCAGCGTCTTTTCACGCTACCAGGTGATACGCTTGTTTATCCTGGGCATGATTACCAACAGCGTTGGATTAGTAACATTATGCAAGAACGCACGACTAATCCGCGTTTAGCTAATAAAACCCGCGAGCAATTCATCGACATTATGAATACTTTGAATTTGCCACGCCCACGCTTAATTGATGAGGCGGTGCCTGCCAATCGTTATTGTGGTTTAGATGAAAATGAACGTGCTATTGCTATTGCGCAACGTGAAACACATCCTGAGCATTTCTGTATGATGCAAAGTGGCACAACAGGCCAAGACCTTGTGAATGCCGCCAAACAGCACATTACAGAGGTGACTGCCGATACGGCACGGCAATTATTATCTGAAGGTCACATCACGCTAATCGATACGCGTGAAGAAAGTGAATTTGGTGCGGGTCATATCGATAATGCGATTTTATTGCCACGCGGTACGATTGAATTTAAAATCAATGCGTTACCTGAGCTAGCCGATAAGTCGAAAGCGGTGCTAATTTATTGCCGTACGGGTGGGCGCTCTGCGCTCGCTGCGCAAACATTGCAAACGTTAGGTTATACAAATGTGCTTTCGCTAGCGGGTGGCTTTGAAGGTTGGAAGTAATTAATCATATTGTAGAGCGTGCCTTTAATTTAAAGGTACGCTTTTCCTATAACGTAAAATAATTATAAAGAGAGGATATAAGATGAAAGAGCATCATACTTTACTGATTGTTGGCGGTGGTGCGGCAGGCGTTTCGGTTGCAAATAATATGCGTCGTATGAACAAAGATATTGATATTGCCATTATTGAGCCAAGTGACAAACATTATTATCAAGCGGCATTTACCATTGTGGGTGGCGGTGAATACACACTCAAGCAAGCAACGCGCAATGAAGCAGATTTAATTCATTCGAGTGTGAAATGGGTTAAAAATTATGTGGAGTCGTTTCAACCTGAAGATAATGCCGTGACGCTCAAATCAGGTGAATCGCTTAGTTATGAATATTTAGTTGTTTGCCCTGGATTTCAGCTGGATTGGGATAAAATTGCAGGAGCAAAAGAGGCGCTAGGTAAAAATGGCGTGTGCAGTAATTATTCCCCCGATACAGTTGAATATACATGGGAATGTATCAAAAATCTCGGAGAAGGTCGCGCACTATTTACGCAACCCGCAATGCCAATTAAGTGTGCGGGTGCGCCTCAAAAAATTATGTATATGGCAGCGGATCGTTTTCGTAAAAAAGGTATTGCAGATAAAATCAGCGTGGAATTTTTCAACGTGGGTGGCACAATGTTTGGTATTCCCTTTTTTGCTAAA
>CAJBJW010000004.1 GCA_903953455.1 uncultured Pseudomonadota bacterium
ATTTGTTAAATAAAGGTAATTTAAACTTCAGTTCTGGTGTCACTGGTACAAGTTCACACGCCTTGACACTTGGCTTTCAAATGCAAATCTAAATTATTCATTCACGATAACGGAATTCAATTATGACAATGAAATTTACAACCTCTTTGCGCAAACTTGCGTTAACCACGGTACTTTCAACCGTGTTGTTTGGTTCAGCTTTTGCTGAAGAAGAAACGATTAAAGTAGGCGTGCTTCACTCACTTTCCGGCACAATGGCTATTAGTGAAACAACACTTAAAGACACCATGTTGATGCTTATTGATGAGCAAAACAAAAAAGGGGGTTTACTCGGTAAAAAATTGGAAGCGGTCGTTGTAGATCCTGCTTCAAACTGGCCACTTTTCGCTGAAAAAGCGCGTGAATTGATTACAAAAGATAAAGTATCTGCAATCTTTGGATGCTGGACATCAGTGTCGCGTAAATCAGTTCTTCCAGTAATCGAAGAATTGAACAGTTTACTTTTCTACCCCGTGCAATACGAAGGTGAAGAGTCGTCTAAAAACGTTTTCTACACTGGTGCTGCGCCAAATCAACAAGCGATTCCAGCGGTTGATTATTTGATGAATGATTTGAAAGTACAACGCTGGGTATTAGCGGGTACGGATTATGTTTATCCACGCACCACCAATAAAATTTTGGAAGCGTATTTGAAATCAAAAGGCGTTGCGTCTAAAGATATCATGATTAACTACACGCCATTTGGTCACTCTGACTGGCAAAGCATTGTAGCTGATATCAAAAAATTCGGCTCAACTGGCAAAAAAACCGCTGTAGTGTCAACGATCAATGGTGATGCGAACATTCCTTTCTACAAAGAACTTGGAAACCAAGGCATTTCAGCTGAAAAAATTCCAGTTATCGCGTTCTCTGTTGGTGAAGAAGAATTATCAGGCATGGATACCAAACCCTTGGTAGGTCATTTAGCGGCTTGGAACTACTTCATGAGTATTGATAGCACCAAAAATGCGGCGTTTATCAACCAATGGCATGAATACACCAAAAATCCAAAACGTACCACAAATGATCCAATGGAAGCGCATTACATCGGCTTTAATATGTGGGTAAAAGCCGTTGAAAAAGCGGGTACAACTGATTCAGCAGCTGTTCAAAAAGCGATTATTGGCGTTGATTTTCCAAACTTGACTGGCGGCACATCAAAAATGTTGCCAAATCATCACATCAGCAAACCTGTGTTGATTGGTGAAATTCAAGATGACGGTCAGTTGATGACTGTATGGCAAACCAATAAATTAGTCGATGGTGATGCATGGTCTGATTTCTTACCAGAAAGCAAACCTATTATTGCTGATTGGACTTCTCCAATTAATTGCGGTAACTTCAATACCAAAACTAAAAAGTGTTCAGGTCAAACTTACTAAGTTAAGCTAAATCAGTCACTCTTTAACCTGATGGGGTGTGATGACCTAAGCTTTGAGCTGGGTTATCGCCCCCATCATTTCGCCTAATACGTATCCCTTGGAGAGAAAATGAAAGTGAATTCATTGAAAACCGATTTTCTTCTAAACGCTTTTTTTCTGCTGGTTTTCTCATTTGGTGTTCATGCAGCGGATAATCCAACTGCTCAGCAACCCTTGCTTGATGCTCTGCATAATCTTCAGCAAGGCGCCATCAAAGAACGTGAACAAGCCATTGAACAACTGTCAGAAATTCAAAGTGAACGCAGTTTACCGATTTTACGCGCCTTACTTGACGGTAAATTATTTACGCTAAAATCGGATAATCAACTCGTTATCGGTGAAGATAATCATCATGGTTATGACATATCAGATGCGGTTAGCGGTCTTGAACTTGACAGTATTGCGCGTAGCGATGCGACTAAAATCAATTTAACCAATAATTTGCGTGTCTCGCTTAGAAAAACGATTGGTCAATTAGAATTAAATGCGCAAGATCCGGCCATTCGCTTGGCGGCAGTCAAGGCCATGGGCGGTGACGATGATGAAAATGCGTTAGCGCTACTTCATAAACGCGCCACTATAGAAAAAGATGACAATGTAAAGCAGGCTATTGACATTGTTTTTCTCTTAAAAGATATGAATAGCAGCGATAAAGCGTTGCGTATTCAAGCCATAGATAAATTAAAAGAACGAAATAGTATCGACGTTGTTAATCGCCTCAATG
>CAJBJW010000005.1 GCA_903953455.1 uncultured Pseudomonadota bacterium
AACCGCGTTAATTGATGCGTTATGCAAAAAGATGCGTGATAACTTTGACATTGCTGTTGTCACAAATGATATTTACACCAAAGAAGATCAGCAGTTTTTGATTCGCAGTGAAGCCTTGCCCCAAGAGCGCATACTCGGCGTTGAAACGGGTGGGTGTCCTCACACGGCTATTCGTGAAGATGCGTCGATGAATCTTGCGGCGGTGGATGAGTTGCTGACTCGTTTTGAGCACTTAGATTTTATTATTGTCGAAAGTGGCGGTGATAATTTAAGTGCGACGTTTAGCCCTGAGCTTGCAGATTTAACTATTTACGTTATTGATGTGTCCGCAGGCGATAAAATTCCGCGCAAAGGGGGGCCGGGGATTACGCGTTCAGATTTGCTTGTTATCAATAAAATTGATTTAGCACCGCACGTTGGTGCGTCACTTGAAGTGATGGATCGTGATGCACGAAAAATGCGTGGGGAGCGTCCGTTTGTGTTCTCTAATTTAAAAACCAAACACGGTCTAGATGAAATTGAAGCGTTTATTATTCGCGCTGGTATGTTGAAATCGTGAAAAATATTCCCCTTGCAGACATTTCTGTAAGGGGATTTTTTTGAGTGTTAAATAATTTCGCAAACGGCATCTTGAATAATTTGTTCAGAAACTCCTCGCCGTTTTAATGCGTCAATAAGCTGAGCTTCTTTACTTAATAAAAATTGCGCTTCATCTTGGCGCAGTCCTTCACTCACATAAGCTTTGAGTAAGGCTTGATAGCCAGATAATCCTTTACGTGGAGCGATATTTTTCATCGATTCCACTACATCTACAGGAATACGCAGGGTAATAGAAGTCATAGGGCGGTTTTTGTTGAGTCGTTCTTTAATTGTTTTAGAAATCATATTCATTACGCTCAGTTGAAGTTGCTTTTCGTGCAGAGATTATAAGGATTATTTCATTTTCAATTTCGATATGTACAACAAAAAGCAATCTTCCTTGTTTGTCATAACCTAATACAGCATCTCTTGATTCATCATTTCGTTGCGCATCGACTAATTTGAAAAATGGGTCGAAAAATGCGTGAGTAGCTTGTTCAAAGGTAATTCCATCATGTTTATTTTTATTGATTATCGCTTTACATGAGATTTTATAGAAATTAAGCCAAGCTATTTTGAATAAAACTAAATGCCCATAAAGACATACCGCTACCAATTAAACCAAGTAACCACATTCCTCTAAAAAAAATCGTTTGAAAACTGGGTTTGCGTAGCACCAAACTGACCGCGCCCAGCACTAAACACACTTGATAAAGCAAAATAGCGATATCAAAACGATCACCTGCTGTGGATAAAATGGCAAGTTGGGCTTCAATTTCATTCGCACCAATGACACGACCATATTCACCACCGACATCTTGAACCCAATTTTCTTGACCAACGGTTTTTGAGCCGCGAAGAATTTCATCTTTTTCTTTTTTGTATTGCACGGATTTTTTGGCTAAATCTGCTAGATGATTATCTACTCCAATGATGGCTGACTTTTGAATGGCATTGGCTTCTTTTAAGCTCTTTAAAAGGGAAATTTCACCTTGAACGAGCGTTTCTTTGATACTTTTTGATTGATACCATGAATAAGCCATCGCTTTATCATTTGTACCAATAATTTCATCAGCATCGTATTTGCCGGCAAGTAAATCGGTAATAGCCATTAGCGCGGCAAAAATAGCAATGACTGCGCCGCAACGCATTTCAAAACTAGAGCTATTAGGAATATTCATATGAGTTTCTTTTGGCATAATTTAATGTTTCATTTAAAAAATGGATGAGAGATACGAGTGAATTTGCAATAGGTTACACATCGCGACACAATAGCACCTTAATTATAGCCAATAATTTATGTCATCTCATGAAATATAAAAGTTTGTCCGTGGTTCTCTCGATGATGCTTGCAGGATGTGGTTTTCAATCTACTGCAAAGGATTGGTATGCTGTCAGCTCAGAAAAAAATTTAGGAATTAGCGGAATAGTTGCTATTGATCGAGAAAATTTCTTGGTGGTTCATGACAACAAAAAAATCAATGAACCCAGATTAAGTCAACTAAACTGGCAGGAAGATTTGCCGCCGCGTTTGCAAAAAATGGCGTGGTGCGATGCTCAAAAATTACCGATTGATTTAGAGGCTATTACTGCCATTCCAGAATATAATTCAGCGTTTTTGGTGTTGGAAAGTCGAGGGCAGGTCACGCGTATTCGAGTAGAAAATAATCACTGTGACGTGGTTGCTGAGTTTTCGTTGCCCAATGCGACAACTAAAAGCAATATGGAAAGTTTAGCGCTATTTCACAATATTCTCGTGTGGGCAGAGCGTGGCGATGATGAAAAACCCGCAAAAATGTCGTGGGGTGAATACGATTTGCAAAACAACCGCATTACGCTGTTAAAAGAAAATACGATGGATTTTTTTGCGCCATACCCAAATGAACATCGTCGCTCAATTAGCGAGATAGCCATAGATCAAAGTGGCGTACTGTGGGTAAGTGCGGCTTCAGATCCGGGTGACAATGGTGTATTTCAATCGGCTTTATATCAATTAGGGCAGTTTGTGGACGACAAGGCGGGTATTCATTGGAATGCGTATGGTGATATATCCATTCAATCGCAATACGAAAACGTGAAAGTCGAAGGCCTTACGTTTGTTGGCGATAAACTCATCATGGGGTCAGATGATGAAAATTTGGGGAGTAAAATCGCTGTGGAATCTAAGTGATATTCGTTTTTATCGCAAGCTCATCGAGTTGTTTTTGTTGAGTATTATTTTAATCTAAAAAGTAAATACTTGCATGCCTAGCACTCGTCTTACAAATTTCCTTATAGTCAGTCGAAGACGCTTTAAGCCACTTTTGCTTTCCGTCATTATCCGGT
>CAJBJW010000006.1 GCA_903953455.1 uncultured Pseudomonadota bacterium
TGTCATCATCTTGATCCGAGTATTGCCGAAGATGTGGCGTTTGCGGAGTCGCGTATTCGTCGTGAAACCATTGCCGCAGAAGATATTTTGCATGATTTAGGCGCATTTTCGATGATATCGTCCGATTCGCAAGCAATGGGACGCGTTGGGGAAGTCATTATTCGTACATGGCAAACCGCGCACAAAATGAAAGCGCAGCGGGGCAGTTTAAAAGAAGATTCAGCCAGTAATGATAATTTTCGCATTAAACGCTATATTGCCAAATACACGATTAACCCTGCGATTAGTCACGGTATTTCACATGAAGTTGGCTCGATTGAAGTCGGGAAACTCGCGGATTTAGTGCTTTGGCATCCGGCTTTTTTTGCGGTAAAACCGAGTATGGTGCTTAAAGGCGGCTTCATTGCCACCGCACCTATGGGGGATCCTAACGCATCCATTCCAACGCCGCAGCCTGTGCATTATCGCCCGATGTTTGGCTCATTTGGCAACACGGCATCGACGAGTTCAATGTTTTTCTTGCCTAAAATTGCCGTTGAAGAAGGTGTTTCTGAACGCTTAGGGCTCAAAAAACGCATTGGTGTGGTAGCTAATACGCGCACGATTGGCAAAAAAGATTTAATCCACAATCATTATCAACCCAAAATGGAGGTGGATTCGCAAACTTACGCTGTCCGTGCGGACGGCTTACTCCTCGTTTGTGAACCTGCTGATGTGTTGCCGTTTGCGCAACGTTATTTTTTATTCTAAATAGTAAATTACATGATGCTAAAACTGACAGAAGTCACCACGCAACAAGACAGTGTTTCTGATGACGAGGTGACGCTCACTTATGAAGCGCGGCAAAAGTCACGTCTACTAAGTCAAACAGATAGTGGTCGAGAAATTGGTTTATTTCTCCCGCGCGGGCAAGTGCTACGTCATGGCTTTGTGTTGACGGGCGCGGATAATTACCGTGTGCGCGTGAAATCAGCTTCAGAGAATTTATCGGTTGTGCGCTCGCAAGAGGCGTGGCAATTCGCCCGTGCGTGTTATCACTTAGGCAATCGCCATGTACCGTTGCAAATTTTAGAAGGTGAACTGCGTTTTTTAACGGATTACGTACTCGATCAAATGCTTGAAGGTTTAGGATTTAGCGTGACGCATGAAATCTTACCTTTTGAGCCAGAGCAGGGCGCCTATCACGGTCATGGTCACTGATTTCACGCTATTGCGTCTGCTGCAACTCATAAGTCCCAGTTTGCCTATTGGGATGTATTGCTATTCGCAAGGACTTGAGATGGCCGTGGAAGACGGTTTGTTAACCAATGAAAACCAAACCGGTGAATGGATTGACGGTGTCATGGCGCGTTGTATTGCTCGCGTCGATTTGCCGTTATTTATTCGCTTTTATCGTGCTTGGGAAAAGAACGACAGCGAAAGCATTACGCATTGGAGTCATATTTTAATGGCTTGTCGAGAAACGGCAGAACTTCGCGCAGAGGATAGGCACACCGGTCAAGCCCTTGCTCGATTGCTTCATTCACTTGAAATTGAAAAAAGCGGTGTTTGGATGCGCAGTTCAGACACGACACTGGTCAATATGTTCGCATTTGCCTCGGTGAATTGGGGGATTCCTGTGCGTGAAGCAGCGATGGGGTATTTGTGGAGTTGGCTTGAAAATCAAGTGCTGTGCGCAGTGAAATTAGTGCCGCTGGGTCAAGTGGCTGGGCAGACAGTATTAACACGTTTAGCGGATAGTATCCCTCAATTAGTGGATAGTGCTTTTGACATCAACGACGATCACATCGGCGGCAGTGCGTTTGGTTTAGCGTTGATGAGCAGTCGCCATGAAATGCAGTATTCACGATTATTTCGATCTTAAAAAAATGTAAACCCTTTTAGAAAGAGAATTTATGAGCACAAAAAAACACGTTTTGCGTCTTGGGATTGGTGGTCCTGTCGGGTCTGGAAAAACCGCGTTAATTGATGCGTTATGCAAAAAGATGCGTGATAACTTTGACATTGCTGTTGTCACGAATGATATTTACACCAAAGAAGATCAGCAGTTTTTGATTCGCAGTGAA
>CAJBJW010000007.1 GCA_903953455.1 uncultured Pseudomonadota bacterium
AACTAGTTCACGGTTTTTCTAGCAATAATGCGTTAATATTTTCAATTTAAAGTAGTTACTTTGCGTAATAGTTGCAGCGTTGCCTCAAAGTCATACTGTTTAATTTGTTTTTTGACCGTTGAGAAGATTTCGTCACCCAATGCGCTTTGCAGCAATGCACTGTTTTTTTCAAAATATCGCACAGCACTATGATCTTGATCTTCTAAAAGCGAAATCAACCTATTGAAAACAGACGGTGCGCTTGTGATATCAACATTTTGTACGATTTGCGGCGTGGTTGTCGGGAATGCATTTTTAAGCGCTTGGATAAGGCTAGATTGAACTTTCTCAAAGAGACTTAATTTATCTTCCATTTGCGAAATGGGCGTTTTATTGGAAATGCGTGTTTCAAGTTCATACGCCATATCTTGAAGTTGAGTTGCACCAATATTACCGCTCACCCCTTTTGCAGAATGTGCAATAATTTCAGCGCCTACGTAATCTTCCTTTTGCAGTGCATCACGAAGATGTTCAACTGTTTTTTCTTGATTCGTCACATAATTCTGCAGCATATTGATATAAAATTTCTTTTTGCCAGAAATGCGTTTTAAACCCAATTCAACATCAAGTCCTTCAATAAAAGGAATAACGATATCGTCATCCACTGGGATGATAAAATTGCTTTCAAATGTGTCAGTTGAACGATCACTTAAGGAAATCCACTTGATTAACGCCCCAAAAAGCTGATTAAGATCAATAGGTTTTGCAATGTAATCATTCATTCCAGCAACAAGGCATTTTTGTTTATCATGCTCCATCGCATTAGCCGTCATAGCCACAATGGGTAAATGGGTAAATTGCGTATTTTTTCTGATTTCAATCGTTGCGCTCACACCATCCATAATTGGCATTTGCATATCCATTAAAACGATAGCGTAATTTTTTTGAGGTAGCATTCGAATCGCTTCTGCTCCGTTATTTGCCATATCGACGATAAACCCTTCTTCTGTTAATAACTGATAAGCGATTTCTTGATTGAGTTCATTATCTTCAACTACTAAAATCAACGCGCCACGAATAGCATCAAGTGCTTTGGCTAAATCGGGGGATTGCTGATTCTCGGCGTATTCGTCATCATCCATCATCTCGTATGTTTCCCCCAATAGTCGCATCGTCGTATTAAATAAAACTGACGCACTAATGGGCTCAACAAGGATATTTTCCACGCCCGCTAATTCTATTTCAGCAATAATTTCTTCTCTCCCGCAAGCCGTTACCATCACAATATGCGGTGAATACCCAAGCGACATACTTTGAATTTCACGCATAATCTCAAGTGAATTCATTTCATCAGAAATAACCCAATTTAAAAAAATGATTTCATAATGAATGCCAAATGCAGCATCAACCTGCAAAAGCCTTAATGCCCCTTTGCCCGAAGATACTTTTTCAACATCAAGTGCCAGACTCGACAAGAGATTACCTAACACGTGAAGAGAGATTTGATTGTGATCTATAACTAATACGTGCTTTCCTTTTAAATTCTGGACTGTCAGCGGATTAATTAATTTTCTATTCGATTTTTTTAAGTGAACGGTAAACCAAAAATTACTGCCTTTTCCAAGTTCACTTTCAACGCCCACTTGCCCTGCCATCAATTCAACTAGATGCTTAGAAATTGCAAGCCCCAAACCCGAACCACCGTATTTTCGACTCGTTGACATATCCGCTTGATTAAAGGCTTCAAATAACTGAGCTTTACCTACTGTTGTGATGCCAATACCCGTATCTTTCACACTAAAATGTAAATAGACCTGCGTTTCATGCTCCTCTACCATTTTGATAGAAATAGTAATACTTCCCGTTTCAGTGAACTTGACCGCATTATTGGCATAATTAATTAAAATTTGCCCGAGTCGAAGGGGATCCCCATTCAGGTAGAGCGGGATTTTTTCATCAATATTAAAAATTAAGGTGAGACCTTTGTCTTTTACTTTATCTGAAATCAAATTGACAATGGTGTTGAGTACATTTTCAATTCTAAAGTCGATTTCTTCAAAAAAGACTTTTCCTGCTTCAATTTTTGAAATATCTAAAATATCGTTGATGATACCCAGTAAGTGCTGACTGGAACTTTGAATTTTTCTGAGATAATTATGCTGCGTACTGGAAAGTGGCGTTTTGGAAATCAAATGCGACATGCCAATAATCACATTCATTGGCGTTCGAATTTCATGACTCATATTGGCTAAAAAATTGGCCTTGGATTGCGCTAACTCTTCAGCTGCTTTTTTTTCATCAAATGCCGTAAGAAGTGCTTTTGTTTGCAACTCCTTTTCTGTCACATCTTCAATTTCAGCCACAGCGCCTAAACGCTTACCTGATTCGTCAACAACAGGACTTGCTTGAATAAATAATTTTGCATTGCCCAGTTGAATGTATGAGCCAACAGTTTGCGTTAAATTTTCAATCAGATTTTTCTGATGCTCAGGATGCTTGTGAAATACATCAATATTTTTTCCTAAAATACGAGATACATTAAATGTTGGATATGTTTTTCGAATTTCGGATTCTGCTTCTCCTAAAATTGTGCTCGCTGCGGCATTGATATAAACAATAAATCTATTGACATCAACAATAATCACCCCAGT
>CAJBJW010000008.1 GCA_903953455.1 uncultured Pseudomonadota bacterium
CAGAATAAAACAATAAAAATAGGCTTTTTATGAGCCAACAAAAGCGTCTAATTCAGCTTACATACAACATTACAAAATATGTTTGTATATTTTCTTAAAATAAAAAAATAAAAAAGCATGTTCTCCATAATTTCTTCACAATTTGCCCGTAGACTTTGTCTCAAGTTTGAAATTTTAAAGATTACCTCCTCGGGGACATCGCTTGGAGGAACGGTTTGAAAAATGAAATTTAAATTATTTGAAAAACTGTTCCTCCTTTTTTTCTCCATGATGCTATTGCTACTCAGCTTAGTTATCGTCGCAGTGCACTTCAATTTCCAGCAGGGACTCACTGCTTACCTTCAAAAAATAGAGCTTCAAAAACTCGAACCCTTTGCCCTTGAACTCAGTGAATTTTATCAAGTAGAAAAAAACTGGGATAAATTACGCAATGAAGAAGCATGGTCTACATGGGTCGCGAATTCATCACTAGCCAAAAATCCAAATTCATCCCTACCCGTTCAGTCGCCCTTACCTTCAGATGCGACATGGATTGATATGAGACGAATTTCAATTATTGACGAGAATAATGAGACCGTCATTGGAATAACGATACCACCCAATCCATTTAATTTCTCAACAGAATATAAACTGGCGATTTCATCCAAAATCTTGCAAGACGATAAAATCAAAACCAACACCATCAGTTGGTTAATTGTCAAACCTAACCCTATTATTACGGATTTGCTATTAGTCAATTTCATGGAAAGTCAATTGCAAGGCTATTTATGGATTATGGCATTTGCGCTGTTACTATCGCTATTTTTAGCTTTTTTGATGGCTAGGCAAATTTTATTGCCACTTCAAAATATTACGGCAGGTATGCGCCTGCTCGCTACAGGGAATTTTTCAATTCAAATTCCTATTTCCAAAAAAAGTCATGACGAACTGGTCACACTCGCCAAAGATTTTAATATATTGAGCCGTGCTCTCGCGCAAAGTGAACAAGCACGTCAACAATGGCTTGCCGACATTTCCCATGAACTGCGAACGCCTCTAGCCGTTCTTCGTGGTGAAATTGAAGCATTAGTAGATGGTGTTCGCGCCACAACCCCTGAGCGCCTTCAATCACTCGAACATGAAGTACTCTCGCTCACTCGCCTCGTAGATGATTTATATCAACTCTCCCTTTCCGACTTAGGTGCGCTCGATTATCAATTTAACCCTGTTGAACTCGTGAATCATTTTAAAATTTTGATTGTGAGTTTCAAGCATCGATTTGTCAGTCGACAAATAAAACTCCAGTTTGAAACCAACACAAGCAATGCCACCGTAAATGGTGATGCCATGCGACTGGTGCAGTTACTCTCAAACCTACTTGAAAATAGTTATCGCTATACAAACGACAATGGCATTTGTCGCATCACCCTTTTAGAAAAAACAGATTTAATTATTATCTACGTTGACGACAGTGCACCCAGTGTCGCTATAGAGGAATTACCGCTACTCTTCGAGCGTTTCCATCGCGTGGATAAATCACGACATCGACAAACGGGTGGCGCAGGACTTGGGCTTGCTATTTGTCATAATATTGTAAAAGCACATAACGGAAAGATTTATGCAACGGCATCTGAATTGGGTGGTGTGCGAATTGTTGTTGAATTGCCAAAATATTAATTTTATGGATGCAATATGCTAAATAAGAAGATTTTAATCGTTGAAGATGAGCCCAAATTAGCGCAATTACTGGCGGATTATTTAGCGCATGACGGTTTTAAAAGTCATATTATTGATGATGGCGATAATGTGATTAGTTGGGTTAAACACTATTCACCCGATTTGATTTTAATGGATATTATGCTACCTAAACGCGACGGCATTAGTTTATGCAAAGAAATCCGCGAATTTTCAACGGTGCCACTTTTTTTACTCACCGCGCGAATTGGCGAAACTGACCGCTTAAAAGGCCTTGAAATTGGCGCAGATGATTATATTTGCAAGCCTTATAGCGCAAAAGAAGTTGTTGCGCGAATTAAAGCTATTTTTCGACGTCAGCAAAATTTTTCACCTGAGATGGCAACGGTTTCGGGGTTTAGCTTAGATAAAGTGAAATGCCATGCGTACTGCGAAGGTGTTTTGCTGGATTTAACGTTAAGTGAATTCCGCATTTTATCTACGCTGCTTGATAAACGCGGCAAAGTCTATTCACGCGCTAATCTGCTCGATGTACTCCATGAAGATGATCGCGATATTTCAGATCGCACGGTTGATACGCATATCAAAAATTTACGTCAAAAATTGCAAAAAATCACGGGTAAAAAAGACATTATTCAAGCCGTTTATGGCATGGGATACACCATTGAATGATAAAATAATGTCGCGTTTACACCGCAATTGGCAGTCGATTTAATTCGTCTTTGATTAATTTCCAATGCGGCAGAAATTGCGTCATTAAACGGTGAAAACGCGCATTATGACTCGGCTCAAGTAAATGAACCAGTTCATGAACCACGACATATTCGAGACACTCAATCGGTTTTTTGGCGAGTTCGCTATTAAAGCGCACATTGGCTTTTGTGTAATTACAACTTCCCCAGCGTGTTTTCATTTTTTGCACAAAAAACTTTTTGACCGTCACGCCCATCACCGGTTCCCATTTTGCAATTAAAGGCGGCAACGCTTTTTTGAGTTCCTCACGCAACCATTCATCCATAATCGCTTGCTTTTGCGCGGTCGATGTTTTTGGGCGAACGGTCAATATAATCTCACTATGCCCTAAACTGATTTTAGGCCGTTCATCCTGCTCAACAACGCGTAGTAAATACCGTTTTCCCCATAAATAATGACTTTCACGATTGATGCAATCGCGTGGTGTTTCACGTTGTTGCGCGGCAAACTTTTTTTGTTTTTGTTTAATCCAGCTTAATTTTGAAATCAAAAACACGCGAATCGTGTCTTGATTCATGTGCAAAGGCGCAGAAAGTTTGACCTCTCCACTTGGGTAAACGCTTAAATGAATATTTTTAATTTTCTTTTGCGTGACATCGACGACAATGTCATTGAGTTGAATGGCGTTTTTCATCCGCGTTAGTATTCCACTTGTTGCTTCACAATATTGAAAATACGCTCAACTTCTGCAACATCCCCCAGAATGTCATATAACGCTTTTTGAATAATGCTTTCTCTGCTCGCAACACCGCGCCATCCGTGCGGCTTCACGTCGTTGATTTTTTTGTCTATTGCTAACGCTAAGGCTTCATTTTCACCGACATTATTATAAATAGCGCGTTTACCCGATGTGTTGAGTGTATCGGGTTGCGTGTCGTTTTCTGGCGCGATAACTTGCTTGGCTAATGCGGCCATTTGCTTTAAATAGTCGCTGTATTCAATCGCTTTGGCTTTTCGATTGGCAATGATTTCATTGAGCAATGCGGACATTTTTTCAAAATACGCGGGGTCATTTAACTGCGTTTTGATTATGGTGCTGCGGATATTATTTTCAATGGTTTCAGCGACCGCTTCCTGATTGCCTTGTAAGGCTTTGGGCAATTGGCTGATCGCATTTGCCATACCTGTTTTAATAATCAACTCAAGCAGCGGCAAATCGCCAAAAGGCGAAATAATCGTTGATTCACCCGCCTCAATATACCTATCGAGTAAATGCCGCATATCCGCTTCATAGGATTTTAAGTCAATATTTTCACCGCTGGCATTGCGAATCAAATCACGCAATTTAACGTAATCCTCTACCTGTTTTTTAATGCGTTTAATGGCTGTGTTGTCGTAACCCGCTTCAGATAATTGATCGGCTATATTCGCATAAGCGCGAACTAATGCGACCGTTGCTTTATATAATGCGGTGCGTTTGTGTTCATATTGGCTTAAATCCCCCACGTTTTCACTATTGCCGCAGAAAAAATGAATATAATCAAGCTCGCCCTGTGGCGGTTCAACCGGTTCGCATAGTAAAAAAATGGCTTCGAGCGCTTGATCTAGTCGCTCTTTGCCTTTTTCAAGTCGCTCATGGAGCAAAATATCCGGCGACGCCCCGCCTGCACTGGTATCAAGTTCACTGCTATAAACCGAAATGACGTTTTCGACTTTGTGAAACAAATCTTTGTAATCCACAATGCAGCCAACCTCTTTATCTTCACCATCTAAACGATTGGTGCGACAAATCGCTTGAAATAATCCGTGATCTTGCATGGATTTATCAATGTAAAGATAACTGCAACAAGGTGCATCAAATCCCGTCAATAATTTATCAACGACAATGAGCAATTTCATATTCGCAGGTTCTTTAATAAAGGCCGCTTTAACTTTTTCCTCGTAGGTTTCGGTTTTACTCATGCCCGCTTTCGCGTCGCACGCTTTGAGTAACTCGGTATAAGTGTTATAAATAAATTGCTTATCGGTTTCACTGCTCACGCCCGAATCTTCGAGTGTAATATCTTTGGCTTGTGGATTATAGGATGTCACCACCGCGCAGTGATTTTTCATTTCAGTGGTTTGAAACGAGGTGAAATATTTACACGCTTCATAAATACTCGACGCCACTAAAATCGCATTGCCGCGATGATTACTCAGCCGTGATTTTGTATTGAAATCCATGACAATATCGCTCACCACGCGCTCAATGCGTGATTTGCTGCTCAGCACTTTTTGCATTGTGCCCCATTTCTTTTTCAGCTCGCTTTTCTGCCAATCGTTTAAGCCTTTGGTTTTGACATCAAACCATTCATCCACTTTTTCATTGGAACGCAGCGATTGATCAATATCACGCGCCTCGTAAGTCAAATCTAAAACGACTTTATCTTCAACGGCTTCGCTGAATTTATACGTGTGAATATACTTCCCAAAAACGTCTAAACTGGTTTGTTTGTCTTCTTTGAGCAGTGGCGTTCCCGTAAAACCAATAAACACCGCATTTGGCATAATCGCTTTCATGGCGTGATGCAATTTGCCGCTTTGCGTCCGGTGACATTCATCGACAAAAACAAACACTTCACCCACCGCGTGACTTGGTTGATTGGCTAATTCTTTGATGAATTTATCAAAATCGTCCACGTCTTTTCGCCCAAACTTATGCACCAGCGAACACAACAAACGCGGTTTATGTTGACCCAGTAGCGCCATCAATTCCGCGCCACTGTTGCTGCGTTTAATCGGTTCGCCTGCTTCCGTAAAAACACGCTCAATTTGTTTGTCGAGTTCGTCACGATCCGTCACAATCGCAATGCGAGCATTTGGGTTATTCTCTAAAATCCATTTTGCCAGC
>CAJBJW010000009.1 GCA_903953455.1 uncultured Pseudomonadota bacterium
AGATAACGTCATGTGTCATTTGTCGTTAAAATGAAATTGTCGTACTTTTAACAAAAAATCAATTAGTATCAATACTAGGAACGATGTATTCGTCAATATAGAACCAAATCAATCACTTGATGTTTCGTATTATACTACATAAAATACGAAAAAAGAGGGTAGATGTAACTATTACGCTATTTTAGATTGTGTTGTTGACTATTCCTCATGAAAACCTATTGATGCATGGCGATAAGCTCTGATAATGAATTCAAATTAAGCTTGCGCATCACTTCTGATTTGTACTGCTTTGTTGTAGGTAATGAAATATTTAACGTACTGAGTATTTCAGCATTGTTATATCCCTTTACAAGCAAATAAAAGACTTCACACTCACGTGGAGATAACTTTTGTAATTTCGCTTCTAACTCACGTTGTTTTAAGGCATTTTGCTGTGCTTTTTTCTCTATTTCAAATCCCTTTTTAACCGCTTTAACCAATTCATTTAAATTAAAGGGTTTTGTGATAAATTCCAATGCGCCTTGTTTCATCGCTGTGACTGATTGATCAACCGAAGACTCACCACTAATAAAAATAATGGGCGTGGTACAGCCTTTGTTTGCTAAAGCAGTCTGTACTTCAACACCAGACATACGCGGCATATTCATGTCACACAATATAATGCAAGGTGTTAAGTTGTGGGTTGTGTCCAAAAAGTCAACTGCATTACCATACGAATGCACCCTATAACCTAAATTGATAAGCATCAACTCAAGTCCTTGACGCACCGAATCATCGTCATCAATTAAGACAACATGCTGAGTATCTTTCGATATTGAATCATTTAATGAATGCATTTTTTTATTCCTTCGCAATTAATATTGCGTTATTTTGACAGAGTATTTGCAAACTGAACATCATTCTTTAGTATGATAAATATTACGAAATATCATTTGCGCAATCACGTAAAACAGGAAGTTCCATAATAAAAGCCACCCCGCCATGTGATTGATTTTCAAAGTATAGAGCACCACCATGACGTTTGACGATATGTCGTGATAACCAAAGACCCACCCCCATTCCTTCTGATTTTGACGTTTCCATTAAATCAAAAATCGTATTGCCCATGGTGTCAGGAATTCCTGTGCCATTATCAATAACCATTAATCGCAATGAACTGCTGGTTTGCTCAGTTTGAATGAGAATTTTTTTGTCATTATGATTAACGTTTTCAAGTGCGTGAATGGCGTTAGTGCATAAATTAATGATGACTTGCTGTAATTCACCCACACACAAATCAACCTCATCGGGCGCATTGAGTGAATAATGAATGGTAATTGAATTCATTTTTGCAATAGGCATCACAATGACGCCAATTTTCTCCACTAATTGATCAAGAGATACTTTTTCATATCGACCGACGGACGAAGTAAATAATTGTTTTAACGATACAATGATGTCTGAAGCACGTTGATTATCGGCAATAATTCTATCTAATAAGACATCTTTTATGTCTTGACTTTTTGGCTCATGAATTAAAAACTGCAGTGATTGCGCATTCAGTTGAATGGCGCACAAGGGCTGACTTAATTCGTGAGCAATAGACGCGGATAAAACACTCGTTTCTGCCATTTTTTCTGCTTTGACAAGTGACGCGATGAGCAATTCACGCTCATCTAAGAGTTGTTGAACTTCATTTTTCTCATGCCTAACCGTTTTTAATTGCACTATGGTGTCATTTAATTGCGCCACTAAATTTCTTTCGCCAAGCAAAATTTTCTCAGAAACATACCCGCCAACCAGCACAAAAGTGGCTAAATTGATACCCGAAAGCATTAATCTCGCAATTAAACCATACGAACTCTCTTGATAAAAATAGTGAACCGCGGCATCAAAAATATCTTGTGCAGTAATGACGCGAATACAACACATAAGAAGTAAAATATATTTGAGATACAAAAGAGCGTTCAGATGCAACGTCACTTCTTTTTTTAATGCTCGACTGAGTTCTTCTATATGCCACAGCGCAAGTAAAATAATCGCGACACTCACTAAATAAAAACGCCAAATGTAC
>CAJBJW010000010.1 GCA_903953455.1 uncultured Pseudomonadota bacterium
CAAGTTGATGATCAAATGACGGTTAATGTGGTGGGTGTGGAGGATTTACCGACTATTACCTTAGGTTCGGATGCCAATTTTTTGGTGTCAGCGGATTTGCCTACTGATACAAATGTCGTTTACAGTCCTGATAAATTGCCGTACGTGAATAGCGGTATGAATATTACAGATATTGATGATCCAAATGCGTTTGGTGGTTTAATTCGGATTGCGAATTGGAATTGGAAAACGGATGCGTTCACGCTGGATATGCAAGATGAAAATGGGGTGATTAAACCGGTTTTATTTGATGTGCGTACTGCTGCAAATGTGAACGAGGCGGTTGATAAAATCAGCGAAATAATCAAAAAAAGCGCTGGAACAGGTCAATATGGACTCACTTACGATAACTTGATGGTGAGCGATCAAGTGCATTATGTTGCTCAAGGTGAAGATTACGGTGATGATTTACTGCCCACTACAGGCACACTGGTTAACGCTGAAAATAAAGCGACACTAGGATTTCTTCAAATAAAATTGGGATATGCATTAGCGGTTTATGAGGGTGATGCGAATGTTTACCCCTATCCAGTCCCTATGCAAGCCTTTAGTCACAGTGATGATGCGGTGAATACGGGTATATTTAATACGTTGCGCATCGCGTCAAATGAAGTCAGTGTTGATCGTCCTGTTGAATTTGTTATTACGGGCGCTAAAAAAAATGCCGGCTCTTTAACGCAGGATCAAAGCGTTAATATGTCAGGTAACGAGGTGCTGGATCATTTCAGTGGCTCAACCTCTGTGATGACGCGCTCTGTGCAACTCGATTTTACAACTAATAATGCACCGATGGTGAGCTTGTTGCCAGATTTAGACTTGAATTCAGGTGAGGGCTCGACGATTACATTAAATATGATTGCGGATATTCAAGATATTAAAGATTCGAGTATTGCCAATGAATCCGATCATCTGCAACACGCTTCTGTGACGCTTTATAATGTTCCCGAGTCTTATCAATTTTCTGTAGCACCATTTAAAGCGTCTGCTCAAGGTAAAGCGCTCATGACGCAAGCGATTGTGTTGGAAGGCGTTGAAGCAAACACACCCGCTGCACATTACAATCAGGCCGATCAATCGTGGACGATAGAATTTTCAGGCGATGATACACCAGACAATTATCAGGCGATATTGAATAGATTAACGATTAAAGATCCTTATGGACATGGGGAGAAAACGGCTGAAATGGTGATTCGCTTACAAGATGCGGCTAACAATGGCACGGCTGCTGCACCAAAAGTGACAACATTAAAAGCAACGGTAAATCTTGGTTTTTCACAGTTAATAGATTATGCCGCTGTGGATGATGAAATCATGATTCCCACCAAACACGCGATGAAAGTGGCTGATGTCGTTGTTGAAACAGCGAATGATCACGCACCACAACTGGTGTTGACAGGGTTGGGGATTGCACATACGGTGGATGCGCATTGAATTTAATCGGATTCAAACAATCACGCCCACAAGAACAATAAATACAGTGTTCTTGTGGGCGTTTTTAGTTACTCAATATCTTTTTTCCACTGCGCACGAAACCACAAATACGCGCCAATTCCCACAGTAGCTAAGACAAAAAGTCCTATCAGTATAGGATGTTCATAAAATGTTTCAAAAAATGCACCTGTTCCGTGTGACGTCCCACGATAATACGGCCCCATCATTCACCCCTTATGATTTTTGTTATTGTTGTAAAAGTTAAGTGGATCTATTTCTGACTCTTTACAGGGGTATTTTATCACGATAAACGATTCAAACAAACGTTGTTACGGTACATTTTTAGCAGACAATAAAAAGCCCGCATAAAGCGGGCTACCTGAGTAATTATTTTTATTATTATCCTGTCGTTCTAGACAATTTCCCAGCGACGTCGACTCAAGTTGAAAATTTCTACTATTTATTATTATTGTTATGTTAGCTTCTAACAAAGCTACCTACCTAATCGCTTTCTCTCGAAAGCAGGTATATTTTAACGAAAATTACGATTATGTCTATTTAAAAAATAGATTGTTTCCAAAAAAAACATAAGTTTATTTTCGAATGTTAATAAATACAATGGGTTGCAAAATAGGTGTTGTTTTTAATAAAGGCAATTAGTGCTTTTTAATGAGGAAAACTTATAGATCATCTACGCGTTTTCTCATTAAAACGGGTGAGTAAACCACCACGAATAAGGCAAATGCACCCAGCCAAGCCAGTGTGGCTAAATAAAACAGTACATGTTGTTGAGCGCTAAAGGTTAGCGGCATCACAACGCGAAAGAGTGCCGCGAGATTGATAAGCACAAATGCGATTACAATGGGTTGAGAGGCTTTAAGGGCATGGCCAGTGTGACCAAGTGACACGCGTGCCATCATGCCGAGTGTGAGTGTGCCAATACCACCTAATGTGAAGGCATGCAGGGCCAATGATGGGGGAATCCAATCCCATGCAGCAAAAGCCGTTAAGACAAAGCCTAAAATCAACCAGCCATACCCTAGATGTAAAATCCAAAGGAGGGGAACAAAGGTAATTCTATAGATACTCCATCGAGCTAATCGCCAAGCGTTTAATCCCGCCGTTATTAAGGCGACAAGTCCTAAAAATACACCTGATTCAACTGCGCATTGCAGACTAAAGAACACAATCGTGCTTCCTATCGCTAAATTATCAAGCATGGGACTGCGAGGGATAATCACGCCTTTTAAGCCACGTTCAATAAAAAAGGGGAAGAGGCGGCCTGCGATAAATACGATCATTAAGACAAGGGTTGCAAGGGCGATATTTATGCCCATTGAGGCGCTCGTACTGGAAAAACCAAGCATTTGGGCATGAATACACGCATTGGCAAGTATTAACCATCCTAGTAAACCGACAAATGCTAAATTTCGGTAATGCTTTGCTTGAATTAACGCTTTGCCGACCACGAAAGTGAGCGCCGGTAAAAAGGCGAAATCCACAAGAGCAATGAGTTCATTGGGGAGTAAACCAGCATAAAATGGCAAAATTCGCCCATATAGCCAAAGTAAACTCAAGCCGACTAGGCCTTCACCTTGCAAGGTAATTTTGCCTGTCCAATTACTAGCCGCTGTCAGCAAAAAACCGGCAATAACGGCCACACTGTAGCCGAGGAGCATTTCATGTGCGTGCCAGTAAGTATTGGCAAAATAGGTCGTGTTAGTTAACGAGCCTTGCGTAAATTGTTGCCAAACAATCAGTAGTACCAAGGCAGATAGACTGGCAAGTAAGAAAAAAATGCGAAAACCTAAAGTGAAAAGGGGGGCGTTAAAATAGTTGGAAAACGAGTGTGGTGTCATGATTATTCTATATTTTGGATTTATTTGTTATGTAACAGGGCTATACCTTAATAAATTTGATAAATTAATGAGTTATAGTTGCAAATTCTTAACAATCGCTTTGTAATTAAGAATCTTTAATGCAAAGCAGTGTATATGCGGTGGTCTAAATCATCAATGTTAATGGAGTTTTTGTGGTGTTTATTCATCTGTTTTCCCCATAACACGTATCAAACCATGGCCTCTTGATAAACGGGATCAATATTTTGGAATTTTTCTACATTTTCAAGTCGAGTCAGTGTCGTGAGTTTCATTGAGTTTCTCATTGGGCGATGTGGAACATGGGTGACTGAATTTTTCAGTTTCAACGGTTTTCCCAATTCAAAAAGGTAATATAAATCCTCTAAGCTGGATTTTTTGCCGGCCTGTTGCTCTGTAATAGCATGGCGTGGCAGTAATGACACCCGTTTAACTGGCCAAATTTTATCAATTTGTTTGATTGCAGAATTTGTATCGGATGTTAACGCCAACGCTAAATAACGAATTTCCTCTGCAATATGTTGCTTGAACTTAGCCAAAAAAGTTTTTTGCGGTAAGTGATACCACTGGGCGGTGTCTTCTTCAAATGCTTCAAGGTAGGCATTATTGCGGCCGCTTTGCCCG
>CAJBJW010000011.1 GCA_903953455.1 uncultured Pseudomonadota bacterium
GCCATTTCTGGGGTTCCTATACTAAAAATCCGGGTCATGGCCGGGTCATGTTTGAAAGCAAGTTTTTAGTATTTTAGGGTAATCTTAAGTAATGTACAGAATTATTTAAATTCAGTAATGGCAGGGGTTTCACTGGCAGTAACTAGTAAATATGTGGGGCGTAAAAGTATAGATCGGGTAATTCGTAATCAGTAGGTCGCAGGTTCGACTCCCGTCATTGGCTCCAGTTAAATCAATGAGTTAGAGTTAATTTTAAGCATTTTTTATTGTCTTCTATTTTTCTTTTCAGATCATTGCCGGGTCAAGTTTGAAAAGTAATCTATAGTATTGTCGAGTAATTCTCAGCAAGTTTTATTTTAAACAATGACCGCAACTAATGAGCTTAATTCATCTATTTTCAAATTGTTTTTTTGTTAGCTAATCCTCCCCATCATTTCAGTTGCATTTCAATATAGCCAGATTCCTTTTGTATTTTTCTTGCAATTGATTCTGCTACAATGACGACTTAACTCGAGTAACAGTCAATTTTGGACATAAAGCTATGCAAATAACTATTAATGCCCCCGATAATTTGCCACATGATTTTATTCAGCTACAAATAAGAGAGCTAGAGGCAAAGCTAAAGCAGCATGCTAATCGTTTAATTAGTGGGAACACTTTCGCTAAAGAACAAGCTATCATGCAAATTTCTAAACGTTGTGCCAGTTTACCTGAACTTGATCATCGCAGCAGTGATGAAATTATATGTTTTGAAATGGGACTAATGTCATGATGATACAAGAAGCTATAATCAATGAATTACAATATATACCGGAAGCAAAACTCGTTGAGCTTTATGATTTGATACATTATTTTAGACTTGGACTAAACAGCGAAAAACAACTCGTGGATGATGAAGTAAAAATTGACCCTGAATTGTGTTTGCAAACGCTGGCAAAGCTCAAACAAGGCGATTTTTCTAGTTTCACCGAAATTGAAAATATTGAATTTCACATTCAAAGTTTAAGAAATGAAATTAGTTAAAGACGACAGTTATCAACGCAAAGAACGTAAATTTTTCAATAAGCACAAAGATTTGCTCGATAAGTATGAGGATGTGTTGAAAAAGCTGGAAATTGATCCGTTTGAACCTTCACTAAAGACACATAAATTGCATGGCAAAATGAGCGAATTCCATGCTTGCAGTTTAACGCACGACTACCGGATAGTGTGTTTGTTTCTTATTCAAAATGACCTTATTGTTTTGGTTGATATTGGTAGCCATGATGATGTGTATTAAACTGACTTTTGTTTACATGGCGAGAAAGTGATTCAAATCACCGTGTCGGGAGCTCATCACCGAAAATAGGGTCAACATCAGGACTTGCATTGGGTTCACCACGTGCAGTACTCATGAAATTTCCGTAGGATGCTCAATCAGCCATTGTTTAAGTGCATCATTGATTCGGGTTTGCCAACCTTTACCTGTTGCTTTGAAAGCATTGAGGACATGATTGTCAACACGCAGAGCAATTTGCGTTTTCGTTGAACCAGCAGGTCTTCCGCGCCCACGTTCTAATTCTTCATCTGTTGCGGGTCGATCATCTTCATCTATGCCGTTCCAAACAAAATCTTTGGTTGTTGGCATTGAGCGCATCGCCGTTAATATTTCACTGCGACTCATCGCATTCTTTTTCAAGCCAGACATAATAAGCCTCCCGTTCTTTTTGACTTGCAACGCGAAAACTAATAATTCGTGTTACATCTTCTCGATTGGTATGAACAACCGTTAATACCGCTAAAAATCCCATGACATAGAAAATGGATTGTGTTCGTATTTCACCACTGCGAACAATATCAACATCCCAACGATAACTAGATTGCA
>CAJBJW010000012.1 GCA_903953455.1 uncultured Pseudomonadota bacterium
AAGTGGGTAGTTTTTCGAGTGTCTCATTGAGCCATTGAGTGGGATTGAGTCCATTGAGTTTTGCGGTACCCATTATTGATTGAATGTAAGCCTCCGATTAATCCATCTAGTCATAGAGCTCAAAACGGTCGATTCTTCTGATTTTTTTGATGAAGGAGAAGGTAAATGACGATCAGCGCATATTGGCAGTTTAGCATGGGTTAATCCCAACACACCCTGTTAAAACAGAATAGGTTTGCAAGAGCCTCAGTTGATTATGAAATGTTATTTTTTATGACACCTAACAAAAATTCAGCAATGCGAGTATCGAGCCAGTAAAAAGGCTTAAAAGGATTTTTACCTGATACAAAACCGACATGACCACCGTTTTCGCAAATTTCAGATTGTACAAAAACTGATAAATCTTCGCATTTAGGAATAACCTGTTTTGTCATAAAAGGATCATCAATCGCGTGAATAAGAAGTGTCGGAACGGACACAGTTTTTAAAAACTGTCTTGAGCTTGAACGCCTATAATAATCATGCGCATTGTCAAATCCGTGTAATTTAGCAACAACACGTTCGTCGTACTCCCAAAAAGATGAAATACGCGATAAATCCCCCAAAGATCTTATTTTTCGAGCATCGTCATGATTACCAATTGCTTCTAATTTTTTATGTTTTTCTGAAACATAGATTTTTAATTCACGGAGTAAATTTGCGCGATAAAATTTTGAAAAACCTTGATCGAGTTTGCTCGCACACGCATTCAAAAGAAATGGCACTGATACAGCTACTGCCGCAAATAACGATACCTCGCTCCCTTGCTCACCAAGCCACTTTATAAGTACATTACCACCCAGTGAAAAACCCACTGCACCTAAAACTATTTCAGGTTCTCGCTCACGTAGCGTTTGATATAAAAAATGAATATCTTGCGTATCACCAGAATGATAACAACGAGCAACGTGATTAGGTTCACCACTACAGCCCCGAAAGTTTAATGCAACACTACGCATATTTTGTTTTAACAAACAATGTTGCAGTGCTTTGATGTAAACAGAGTCGGAGCTTCCGGTTAATCCATGCAATAAAATAATTAACGGTAAACTTTTATTTTCGTAATCACCGCACCAATCTATATCTAAAAAATCGTTATCAGGCGTTATTAAACGCTCACGATGGCGTGGTGGTGGGGGAATTTTGCGAAACAACGCAGGGTAGAGTGTTTGCAAATGGGCATTTTTTAGCCACCAAGCGGCTTTAAACGTCGTTTTTATCTGCATGGTGTTGAGTGAATATTATAAGGTAAGTGGTATCGGTAACACGCGTCTACATAAAACGAATTGTTTGTGTGTAGACGCGATTTTCGTTAAAAAGGTAGACTAAATCCGGCAGGCAAGGGCATTCCTGCGGTAATATCCGCCATTTTTTCTTTTTTCATTTTGTCTACTTTATGCACAGCGTCGTTAATGGCTGCTGCGACTAAATCTTCAAGCATATCCTTATCATCACCAACCAATGAGGGATCAATAGTGACTTTGCGTGCTTCACGTTTGCCTGTCATCACAATACTGACAAGGCCTCCGCCTGATTCGCCAACAATTTGCATTAGCGCTAATTCATCTTGAACATTTTTGAGGTCTTCTTGCATTTTTTGAGCTTGTTGCATCAAATTGCCAAGTGCATTTTTCATAGCATTTCCTTTTATATAAAATCTAAATAGGTTGTATAGTTTCGGGTAAAACTTGAGCGTCAAAATTATCTTGAAAATAGATAATCGACCTATCTTCATAAATAGCTTGGACGGCTTCTTGTTGTCGATTTTCTTGCGCTTGCACAATAAGCTGTTCCGGTGTGTGTGCGTCTAGCGTTTTTACTTCAATACTTAACTTGATAGGTTTTGCAAGCAACTCTCGAAGCGATTTTTCAAGTTTTTCCATTGAATCGTCGTCAAGTAAACTTTGAAATTCCGGGTCTAAACTTAATTTACATTGAGTATCATCTAGGTGTTCTAACACACAGCGACTCGCAAATTGTTTGGTCATTCCGCTTTTCAAATTTGCGACCATCGATTCCCAGTTTTGCAAATGCATTGCAACGGGATGCACTGCTGTTTCTTGTGGAGCAATTAACTGAGGTGGCGAAGAAGGCTGATGAAGTGTTGGTGCAATAGTCGGTTGTGATGGAATTTGCTCAATGACTGCAGGCGCGATTGCATTGGCATTAGCTACTGGAGATATATAGGCTTGTGCGCTAATTTTTGCAGGTCGAAAAGTGAGCATTCGCAACATCACCATTTCAAAACCACTTCGTGGATCAGGTGAAAGTTCTAAATCTTTTTGACCAAGTAAACCAATTTGGTAATACAGTTGCACGTCTTCGGGAGATAACTGTTTTGCAAGCTCTGCAACCACATCAACGTCTAAATCATGCGTTAATGTCGTCGGTACGTGCTGCACAAGCGCGATTCGATGCAGGAATTGCAATAATTGTTGCAACAAATCCGTAAAATCTGGACTGAGCTGACTTAGTTCATCAATGTGATCTAAAATAGCCGGTGCATTGGCTTGCGCAAGAGCATACAAAATCGCTTCAACGGGTTGCTTCGCAATCGATCCAAGCATGGCATGTACATCATCATTATTTACACGACCATTGCCATAAACAATAGCTTGATCAAGTAAGCTTAAACCATCACGCATACTTCCGTCCGCAGCACGTGAAAGTAGTTTTAAGGCGTCTGATTCAAATTCGATTTTTTCTTGGGTAAGAATAAACCCCATTTGCGTAAAAATTTCGCTAGGTAACAAGCGTTTTAAATTAAATTGCAAACAACGCGACAAGACCGTAACCGGAATTTTATGCGGATCGGTAGTAGCAAGAAGAAATTTAACGTGTGGTGGGGGTTCTTCAAGTGTTTTGAGAAGTGCGTTGAAACTATGCCCGGAGAGCATGTGTACTTCGTCAATGAGATAGACTTTATAACGTCCTTGATTAGGCGCGTATTGCGCGTTATCGAGTAAGTCACGTGTATCTTCGACTTTTGTTCGCGAAGCTGCATCCACTTCAATCAAATCTAAAAAACGCCCTTCGTCGACAGCTATACAAATAGCGCAGTGACCACAAGGATTAAAATTTTGAAGATTTTCACAATTGATAGCCTTCGCTAAAATACGAGCTAACGTAGTTTTGCCTACACCGCGTGTGCCTGTAAAAAGATAGGCTTGGTGAAGACGTTGATGTTTTAGCGCGTTAGTTAATGAGGTTATGACGTGGGTTTGTCCGACAACTTCATTGAAATTATGCGGTCGCCACTTTCGAGCAAGCACCTGATAATTCATGACGGGATTTCGTTAATGACGTGGGAGGAGGTTGGGTGGTAGATGCACCAGCTGCATCTCGGCACACGAATCCGCTGCTACCGTTGCTTACTTCCGTACCTGGCGGGGTTCGCAGCATATCGTTGCGAGAGAACCGATACAACTACCATAACGCTGTCAGCTATATTTGCTGAAGACCTGTGTATTATGGACTAAGACTTGAAATATGACAACTTAATTTCATTATTTATTCATTTTCTGACATAAAACAGGAAATAATTTCCCATGCTTCATCACTTGTTTGAGCATATTCAATTAAGGCCAAATCGTCAGCTGAAATCATACCCGCATTAAGTAGCGCATTAAAATTGATTATATTTTCCCAATAAAATTTATCATATAAAATCACTGGAATGCGTGGGATTTTTTGTGTTTGAATCAATGTCAGCGCTTCAAATAATTCGTCAAGCGTGCCAAAACCACCTGGAAAAACCACTAAAGCCTTAGCGCGCATAAAAAATTGCATTTTTCGCATAGAAAAATGTTCAAACTCAAAACATAAATCGGGAGTGATATAGGCATTAGGTATTTGCTCATGAGGCAAAGAAATATTAAATCCGGCGCTTTTACCACCTACATCTAACGCGCCACGATTAACCGCTTCCATAATACCACCGCCACCGCCAGTCACAACAATTAACGATTGCGGTTCAGTCATAAAATGCGTTGTAATTAATGCACCCAATCGTCTTGCTTCTAAATAATAATTGTTGTTTGTACTAGACGTACGAGCACTTCCAAAAATAACAATGGTTTGATTAATGCCGTGTTCTGAGAAAATCAGATTTGGTTTAAGTAATTCTAATTGCATGCGGATACCGCGCAATTCTTCTCGTTTTAGAAAATCGGTATCTTCAAATGCCAAAATAGGCGAGGGTGGGGTTAATTGAGGCATATCACTTGAATGTTAAAAGTTAACGTGTTCCATAAACCACAATGGTTTTTCCGTGTGACGAAACAAGCCCTTTTAATTCTAATTCTTTAATTGCTCGCCCTGCCATTTCACGTGAACATCCTACTATACGTCCGATTTCTTGTCGAGAAATGTGCAGCTGCATACCTTGAGGATGTGTAATTGCTTGAGGCGATTTGCATAAATCAAGAAGTGCATGTGCAATTCGACCTTCAACGTCAATAAAAGCAAGCTCACATAATTTATTACTAGTTGCAAGTAGGCGTGTCGCCAGCTGCTCACCAATAAGGTATAAAATATCAGGTGCGCAGAAAAGTAAATCTTTGTGAAGTACTTCTTTTAAATACGCATAACTAATTTCGGCGAGCACACAACTTTCACGTGTTCTCGCGTTGACTTTACGAACTTCCTCACCTTTAAATATTCCAATTTCACCAATAAATTCATTTTTACCAAGATAGGCTAAAATTAAATCATTACTTTGATCGTTTGCTTCATTTTCAGCGAAAATCGCCACTGAACCTTCAATAATAAAATATAAGCGATCACCAATATCACCAATTTTGATAATATCTGTTTTGGGTGGGTATTTATTTTTTTCACAAAACTTCAAAAATGTAGCAATAATTTCTTTATAAGGCGATTTTGAATAGATGTCGTTCATGTCGTTTATGAATTGAATTTAAATGTGAAAATAAACGCAGTGCGTTGCTTTTTTTTCTAGTTCTAGCATAATGGCATTTTACCTATTTTTTCGGTTTACCTTTATGAAAAAAAATATTTTTTTAAAAGCCCTTTTTACGAGTTTCGTTATTCTGATAATGACTGGTTGCTCTGATGACAAGAGCACAGAAAACAAAATGCAAACCAATGGGGTAGAGAACACACCAATTAGTCATAGCTTGCTTGATTCAAAAGTTAGCGCGAGTGATAAGCAAAAATTTGAAGTAGCCTTTGCCAATCAGTGTGAGCAACGCGAACTCAAAACTTCAAATAATCCAGATTCGGATAAACCGCGTGTAGATAAAGCGTGTGAATGTATCGCCACTTTTATGATGAAAGATTTAACGGCTATTGAAGCAGAAAAGTTTTTGACTGAGCACCAAGGTTCACAATCGCTAACTATTAAGTACGAGAACGCAGCATATCATTGTTTACAGCAAAAAAATCCACCGTCACCGGCACATTTGTTTAGCAAACCCTAAGATTCTGCTATAAAATATGGTCTTTAAACAAAAAACTTAACTTTTCATCCTTTTTGAGTATTAAACTATGGCTTTTGTTGTTACCGATAATTGTATTAAATGTAAATTTACGGATTGTGTTGATGTTTGCCCTGTAGACTGTTTTCACGTGGGACCAAACTTTATGGTTATCGATCCCGATGAGTGTATTGATTGCACTTTATGTGAGCCAGAATGCCCTGCAAATGCTATTTTTGCTATTGATGAGTTACCTGAAGGCCAAGAAATTTTCGCTGATTTAAATGCTGAATTATCAAAAACATGGCCTGTATTAACTGAAGTTCAAGATGCAATGCCAGACGCTGATGAATGGAATGGTAAAAAAGACAAACTACAATATTTAGAAAGATAAATTTTCTAAAAACAGAAAAATCCGCTTGTGTGTTAAATACTTAATTTAACCGGCGGATTTTTTTGTATCTACTGATAAATAAGAGAAAATGCCAATGCCTCAAATTGTTGTTTGCGCGTTATACAAATTTGTGACACTTGAAAATTATCAAGCCATGCGTCAACCGATTCACGATGTTATGGAAAAAAATCATGTTCGCGGTACGCTTTTATTAGCTAATGAAGGGATTAACGGCACCATTGCGGGCTCGCGTCACGCCATTGATACTGTAATCACTTGGTTGAAATCAGATCCACGTTTAATAGAATTAGAATGCAAGGAATCGATTACAAGCGTAATTCCTTTTAATCGCACGAAAGTGAAATTGAAAAAAGAAATTGTGACAATGGGCATCGAGGGGATTGATCCAAAACAAGTGGTTGGAACTTACGTTAATGCGCAAGATTGGAATTCACTGATTGATGATCCTGAGGTTTTGGTTATCGACACGAGAAATGATTATGAATTTCAAGTTGGAACGTTTAAAAATGCCATTAATCCAAATACGCAAAGTTTTCGTGAATTCCCTCAGTACGTCAAAGAAAACTTAGATTCAGATAAACATAAAAAAGTGGCTATGTTCTGCACAGGCGGGATTCGCTGTGAAAAATCAACAGCTTTTTTGAAACAACAAGGGTTTGATGAGGTGTATCATCTCAAAGGCGGTATTCTAAAGTACCTTGAAGAAATGCCCATTGAAAGCACGCTTTGGGAAGGTGAATGCTTTGTATTTGATGAGCGTGTGACGGTGAATCATCACCTTGAAAAAGGCAGTTATGATCAATGTAATGCCTGTCGCCTTCCAATTACAGAAGTAGATAAAATCAGTGATAAATACCAGCAAGGTGTGAGCTGCCCCCACTGTTTTGACAAGGTCACACTCGAGCAAAGAGCACGTTTTAGCGAACGTGAAAAACAAATGGCTTTAGCGAAAAAACGAGGCGAATCACACCTTGGCGAGGACGCTGCAAAAACACTCATTCAAAAACGTCAGAAAAAAATCCAATATAGACGAATCGTACAAAAAATGTAGATGCACTGTATTCACAGAGTCAACATTAGCGTGTATATTTTAGACGGGTTTTAGAGGATTTTTTGTGTTTTTTGACTTGGAAAAATAAAATGAAATCAAAAGTTTTAACTGCGGCGCTTATGTTGATTTTGCCTATTTCTGCAATGGCTGATAGGCATGGTCATTACGGTGGGTATGGTGGTTATGGTGGGCATCATCATCACAATAGGGGTGGTGGCAATCGCTGGATTGCACCGGCTATTATTGGTGGTGTAATTGCTGGCACTGCGCTTTATGGTGTAACAAGAGATCGTGAGGTGGTCATTGAACGCGATCCTAATGAAGATTATTATCGTCGTGAATTAGTCCGCCAAGAATTACGCGAAGAACAATTGCGTCAACGTGAAAGAGAATTAGAGCGTCGTGAAAGGCAACTTTATGGTAATTACGATCAACAACAGCCTGCAATGAGTTCTGATGAGCGTTGCAATGAATATTATCGCAACAATGGCGATTCAAATTATTATTCGCGAAATTGTTGGTAATTTTCTCAGTGAGATATAAGCCACGAGTTCTTAATCTTATACGATTCGTGGCTTAGCAAATAGGTATCTAAAACAAACTATCTTGTTTCATTTCAACGGATTTTTTTGTTAAAGATGACCCTAATGAATGCGTTGTTTCGATGACCACTTTAGGTATAGACGACTCTGATAATTCATCTTGTGTTAATAGATTCCCTAAAATGCCTTCAATAGCACCTAAATTATGAGACGTATTAAGCGTTAGTTTTTCGAGTTGTTTTTCGCGTTGCGCCCAAGTTCGTTGCATGTGCGTGCGTTCTTTATGTAAATCTTCTCGCATTTGTAAAAAAGTATCATTGATTGCATCAATTTGAGATTTGAACGCATTACTCGTTACAAAATTGTAGAGCATTTCTTTTTTCTCACCTTTGTTTTCTTGTGTTGCAACTAAGCTGCTAATTTGAATGACTGATTCGCGCAGCACAGCACTCAAACCCTTAAATTCGTCGAAACTGCACACCCAAATACCGTCATAAAGCCCCATTCGTTCAAAATCTTTAGGCATGGTTTTCGTTACTAATACGCCAATTGTGGCGTTTTCAGCGCGTAAATCACCTTTAAATTTTTCAATCCAGTCTTTATTGAAATTTTCTGTGCGCTTACTTTCGTAACAAATTTTTCCGCAATTTTGACGTGTGCGCGTATGGACAATTTGAATACAATCTGCTCCGCGCTGTCCTTTTTTGATTTCGGCAATCTCGTCAAAGGGAAATTGATCGCGCAACCATTCTTCAATTGCAAGTTCTTGAACTTCGCCTTGTGCCTGCATAGAACCTTGCTCTGCAACACGCTGTGCTTCTTGAATCTGATTTTTTAATCGTTCAATTTC
>CAJBJW010000013.1 GCA_903953455.1 uncultured Pseudomonadota bacterium
CCCTAGAGTAAAAACCATAATAACTTTTACGTTAATAAGCTATCCTTTTGTAACGCCCTGCTCTTTTTTATAAAATAGTTATCCAAAGAAATACAAACCGTGTCTAGTGCGGCAATTTTTATTAATATCAACACTCAGTATCCCTACTTAATTAATTGATTTTAAATACTTACAAAAATTCAGATTGGCTAGACTATAATGACGTTTTTTAATTATTCTATTTCGTACATTGGCTTATAATATGAAAAAAAATCCCGTTTACATATTTGCGATTACAGGCGTTTTTCTAACCAGTTGCATTACATCGCCACCAACTGAATTCACACAACGCCACATACAGACAAAAACATCTTTTGGACTTTTAGAGATCAGTAGTTTTGATATCTATACTGAAGATAATGCACTCCATTTGTTAATTTCAGGTACGTCGTCTAAAAATACTAATTTAGTATCTGTTCGCTATTTAAAGTCAATTGATCAAGGTGAGCATTGGTCTAAACCTGTGGATATAGGAACAAATCCCCCTACTCCTTTAGCTTCCCGTGGTAATGACGTGCAAATTGCAGCACGAGGTGATGATATTATTTCACTCTGGCAGGTTCAGGGTGAGATCCCAAATAACGGTCCCTTAGTGTCCTTCTTGTCTCATGACTCGGGAAAGTCTTGGCATCAAGGCAAAAACCCAGCTGCAGACAATAATGGCGATCAGTCACATATTGATTTGATAGTAGATACTCTAGGTTATTTCCACGCAGTTTGGCTTTCTGATCCAGAAGAAAATGGCTATCAAAGTTTACGCTATTCTCAATCCGTTGATCATGGTGAAAATTGGCACACCCCTCTTAAGCTTGATGAATCAACATGTTCATGTTGTTCCAATACACTCGCTTTATCACCTAATGGAGCTATTCATGTTCTTTACAGAGACATGAAACCTCGAGATATGGCCATGCTTACCTCTATTGATAATGGAATTTCTTGGCAAGACAAAAAAATAATGGGTAATTTTAATTGGCAATTTGATGGGTGCCCTCACGTGGGAGGTGGATTAACTTTTGATCATTCAAACAATTTTTATAGTAGTGTTTGGACTGGATTTTCTGGTATGTCTGGTTTGTATACCATATCAAATAGCCAGACAGTAAAAATTGGCAAGAATGCTACACACAGTGACATTATCGCTATGAATGACCGAATTATTGTTGTTTGGGACGAAATACAGCCAGGTGGCACCGCAATTTTCAGCTCACAATCATTTGATAACGCAATGTCGTGGTCAACACCACAGAGACTATCTGATTCTGGAAGCACTGCGACACATCCACGAATAATTGCATCTAATACTAATGCACAAGTATTTTGGACTGAAAAAATGAACCAACAACAGAGTAAACTCGTGATGACATGGCTAGACTAACTTATTTAGCTCCAATTACGGATATTAAGTCTGTTTTTTTCACCGCACCAGAATATCGAAATATTATTCTACTTTCCGAATTTACAACTACAGTATAAGGTACAGTATTTGCACTATTACCCATTCGTGAAGATAACTCATAGCCATCCCACTCACCTGCAATAAGTATCGGATAATTAATCCCAATTAAGTTTTTATAACGCAAAACAGCAGTTAAGTCATCTATAGCAATTCCAATAAATTGCACGTTTTGCTTTTCATATTGATTTTGTAATGCCATAAAATCAGGAATTTCTTTCAAACATGGTTGACACCATGATGCCCAAAAATTGAGTACAATTGTTTTTGATTTCCACTCTGAAATAGAGTGTATTTTATTTTCTGTATCAGAAAAGC
>CAJBJW010000014.1 GCA_903953455.1 uncultured Pseudomonadota bacterium
GCACATACTACTATTGTCGATCATCTTTACTTGGAAACGGCGCAAGAAGTTGGTCTGCAATACAATCGTCGTTTTGGGTGTGATTTGCATGCGGCTGTAGCGGGTTCTGATAAAGAAAAAATCGACGTGCTTCGAGATGTTGATTTAATTTTTTGTACGGCTAAAGCGGGTATTCAAGTTTTAAATGCAAAAGTATTAAAAGAGCTCACTCAACTTAAAGTGGCGGGTGATGTTAATGCCGTTCCACCTTTGGGGATTGAGGGAATTAAGCGAGAAGATAATGGAGCGCCTTTAATTTCTGCTGAAAACTGCAATGCGTTTGCAGTCGGCGCGTTGGCTGTGGGTGATATAAAATATCATGTTCAACATGATTTGTTAGTTTCCATGATTGAAACAGAGCATCCTGTTTACTTGGATTTTCGTGATGCGTTCAAAACAGCGCAAAAAATTTTAGCTTAAACGTCTATTTTCGGATTACGTTCAATGACGTAATCCGAAGTCATTACTTTAAAACTGTTTAAATTCTTCTGTTGCGTTGATTAGAGCGTCAATCATTTCATCACCTTGAGCTATATGTCCTGCATTAGGTAATACAATGTATTTTGCTTGAGGTAGTGCTTGGTGGAGTTTCCATGCAGATTCAATAGGACACATTAAATCTGCTCGTCCATGAATGAGAGTGATGGGTAGATGCGTTAATTTATTGCAATTTTCGAGTAATTCATTTTCCTTTAGAAAATAATGATTTTTGGCATAATGGAGTTCCATAAGCACTTGTTTAATGGTGTTTTCACAAGGGTGTTCATCACTCTCTTGGTATAAATTCCCAAGTGCCACTTGCCCTCCCCATGATTGCCATGCTTTTGCGACGCGTCGAATGGCTAGTTCATCTTTTCCCCACAGCACAGATATTAAGTCGGCTAAGAGGTTTTCTGTTCGCAAATGATGAGGAATGCTTGCTGATAATGCTTGCCAGCTTTCAGGGTAAATAGAGGCGACGCCACGCTCACTTGAAAACCAAATCATGTCTTGGTTTCGTGCTAAAAAACTACCTCTTAAAATGATGGCACGAACATGGTCAACATGCTTCTGTGCATAAGCTAATGCAAGTGTGGCGCCCCAAGAACCGCCAAATAAAATCCAATTCTCTAAATTAAGTTGTTTGCGGATCGTTTCCATATCTGACATTAAATCAGGAAGCGTATTGTCTTCTAATTCGCCAAATGGCAATGAACGACCGCTACCACGTTGATCGAATAAAATAATGTGGTAATGCGACGGATCAAAAAATCGACGGTGATCAGGTTTACATCCCGAGCAAGGTCCACCGTGCAAAAAAACGATAGGCACGCCGCTGGGATTGCCGCATTCTTCGACGTAAACAGAATGATTTTTTGTCTTTAAAAAGAAATGATTGAAGGGTTCAATTGAAGGAAAAAGGCTTTTCATAAACGATAAATAGACAGTAAAAAGGGTAACCATAACGCTTATGGACCTATCACGCTAGTTTTTATAATGCGATGGCAATCCACGATTGCGATAAAATCCTATATAATGTTCGATTTATTATCATTGCCGTTTCCGCAGGTCATTTTTAAGCGCTTGCCTTTTTGTTAATTAACGGCGTTTATACTTTGGAGACATTTAATGAATCAGGATTTAAAAGCGTATCTCGCAACCTGCCAGACGCGTGTTGAAGCGGCATTAACACAACGTTTGCCAGCTGAAAATATCTTGCCTAATAAATTACATCAGGCCATGCGCTATAGTGTTTTAAATGGCGGAAAGCGGATGCGTCCAATGTTAACGTATGCAACAGGCAGTGTTTTAGGTATCTCGCCTGACGCATTAGATGCGGTTGCGTGCGCGGTAGAATGCATTCATGTGTATTCATTGATTCACGATGATTTACCAGCGATGGACGATGATGATTTGCGTCGCGGAAAGCCAACGTGTCATGTTGCATTTGACGAAGCGACAGCTATTCTTGCTGGAGATGGCCTTCAAACGTTAGCATTTGAACTGCTCGCCCATGACGCAAGTATTCAAGTGAGTGCGCAAAATAGATTACAAATGATCACATCGCTTGCTCGAGCCAGTGGTTCACTTGGGATGGTTGGCGGTCAAGCTATTGATTTAGAATCAGTTGGTAGAATGCTTACGTTGCCAGAACTTGAAAATATGCACATACATAAAACAGGTGCATTAATTCGTGCGAGTGTTATTTTAGCAACACTTGCCAAAGAGGGTGTTGATGAAGAGGCTGTTAAGCGACTTGATAACTACGCCAAATGTATCGGCTTATCTTTTCAAGTGAAAGATGATATTCTCGATGAAGAAAGTGACACAGCCACATTAGGCAAAACGCAAGGTAAAGATAAAGATAATAATAAACCCACTTATCCTGCATTACTTGGACTCTCAGGCGCTAAACAAAAAGCGCAAGAATTACACGAAAAAGCTATTGAAAATCTCGCTTATTTCGGTACACAGGCGGATTTGCTGCGTAATCTTTCTCTCTACATTATTCAACGTGACCACTAATTTAACTGCCAATTACGTCGCCGTATTTAAGGAATTCAAACCATTATGACCCATTCAACGCCATACCCATTACTCGATAATATCAACGATCCAGCGGATGTAAGGCAACTTCCTAAAGAGCAACTTAAAGCGCTTAGTAAAGAAGTGCGTAATTTCTTGACTGAATCGGTCAGTGTTTCGGGCGGGCATTTCGCAGCGGGTTTGGGGACGGTTGAACTGACGGTTGCATTGCATTATGTATTTGATACGCCAAGTGATAAATTGGTTTGGGATGTTGGGCATCAAGCGTATCCCCACAAAATTTTGACAGGTCGTAAATCACGTATGACGACCATTCGCTCAAAAGATGGTGTGTCTGCATTTCCAACGCGTAGCGAAAGTGAGCATGATGCATTTGGTGTTGGGCATTCAAGTACTTCAATTAGTGCTGCGCTCGGCATGGCAATTGCTGCAGGTCTAAAAGGTGAAGATCGTCAAATGGTGGCTATTATTGGTGATGGCAGTATTACCGGTGGTATGGCATACGAGGCGATGAATCATGCTGGCGCTATCGATGCAAATTTACTCGTTATTTTAAATGACAATGATATGTCCATTTCACCCCCTGTTGGTGCGATGAGTAATTATTTGACAAAAATTCTATCGAGTCGCCTTTATTCTTCTATGCGTGAAGAAAGTAAAAAAGTGCTTAGTAAAATGCCAACAATGTGGGAGCTTGCAAGGCGCACTGAAGAGCATATTAAAGGCATGGTTATCCCCGGAACGTTATTTGAAGAACTCGGGTTTAATTACATTGGTCCAATCGATGGGCATGACATTGATATGCTTGTTTTGACGCTGGAAAATTTAAAGCATATTTCAGGCCCGCGCTTTTTGCATGTTGTGACTAAAAAGGGTAAGGGGTATCTACCTGCTGAAAAAGATCCACTCGGCTATCATGGTGTCCCCGCGTTTGATCATAAACTCGATTATTTACCTAAAGCACCGCCTTCGCACCCAACTTATACAGAAGTATTTGGGCAATGGCTCTGCGATATGGCTACGCAGGATTCGCGCTTGCTGGGAATTACGCCAGCCATGCGTGAAGGCTCAGGGCTAGTGAAATTTTCTCAGCAATTTCCCGATCGCTATTTTGACGTAGCCATCGCAGAGCAACATGCGGTGACACTTGCTGCAGGGCAGGCCTGTGAAGGTGCAAAGCCTGTTGTTGCTATTTATTCAACTTTTTTGCAACGTGCTTATGATCAACTTATTCATGATGTTGCTCTGCAAAATTTAGATGTGCTTTTTGCACTTGATCGCTCGGGGTTAGTTGGGCCTGATGGTCCAACACATGCGGGGAGTTTTGATTATAGCTATTTGCGTTGCATTCCTAACATGGTGTTAATGGCGCCTGCTGATGAAAATGAATGCCGCCAAATGTTGACGACGGGTTTCTTATATAACGGCCCAGCTGCGGTCCGCTACCCACGAGGTAAAGGTGCAGGAAGTGCTGTTGATAAGGCATTGACTTCGCTTGAAATTGGTAAAGCTAGTATTATTCACACAGGTAGTCGCATTGCCTTTTTGGCATGGGGCAGTATGGTGATTCCCGCGTTAACTGTTGGGAAGCAACTTGCTGCGACAGTGGTCAATATGCGTTTTATTAAACCCATTGATGACGCATTGCTTTTAGAGCTTGCAAAAACACACGATGTTTTTGTGACAGTGGAAGAAAATGTGTTAGCGGGTGGCGTGGGCAGTGCAGTGAATGATTTTCTGCAAGCGAATAAAATTCTAATGCCAGTTTTAAATCTAGGTTTGCCAGATTATTTTGTTGAGCAAGGTACGCGCGAAGAATGTTTGGCGCACTGTGGTCTTGATACAAAAGGTATTTTGGCAAGTGTTGAGGCATTTTGCGCGTAAATGATGACGCAGGAAAAATCTCATACCCCAATGATGCAGCAGTATTTACGCGTCAAAGCTGAGTATCCTGATACGCTCGTGTTTTACCGTATGGGTGATTTTTATGAATTATTTTTTGATGATGCAAAAAAAGCGGTTCAACTCCTCAATATAACGCTCACAAGTCGAGGTCAATCAAACGGTGAGCCCATTCCTATGGCAGGGGTTCCTCATCATGCTGCTGAAGGGTATATTGCGAAGCTTTTGAGGGCAGGGGAATCAGTCGCGCTTTGTGAGCAAATTGGTGATCCTGCTACGAGCAAAGGACCTGTCGAGCGTAAAGTTGTTCGAATTGTAACGCCGGCTACAGTAACCGATGATGCGCTCCTTGATGCACGGCAAGACAATTTACTTGTTGCGATTTGTTGGCTAAAAGGGCTATACGGTATTGCAAGTTTAGATGTGACTAGCGGGCGTTTTTTACTTCAGCAAGTGGAAAGTGAAGACGCGCTAATCAATGAAGTAGCACGATTAAATCCAGCAGAATTATTATTTAGTGAAGACTTCGCTCTTTCTCAAGCGTTAAAGCAACGTCACGGTTTGTGTCGTCGCCCTGCATGGCATTTTGAAGCGGATAGTGCGCGTGAGCGCTTACTCGCGCAATTCAAAGCGACTGATTTGAGTGGTTTTGGTTGTGAAAAATTGCTTATCGCGGTGTCTGCTGCAGGGGCTTTACTGCAATACATTAAAGATACTCAGCAAAGTGCGCTACCACATATTCAGAGTGTGCGCGTTGAAAGCAGTGATGATTGTATTTTACTTGATGCGGCCAGTCGGCGAAATTTAGAGCTTGATACGCATCCTTCTGGGGAAATGAAATACACACTTTTTGGTGTGCTCGACAGTACGGTGACGGCAATGGGTAGTCGTTGTTTGCGTCGCTGGCTCAATCGACCGTTGCGCAATCAATCAATTTTAAATCATCGTTATGCCAGTATTGCGAGCTTGCTTCATCTGCGTCTTTATCAAACTACCCAAAATCAGCTCCGCCACATTGGTGATATTGAAAGAATCAGTTCACGTATCGCGCTCAAAACAGCGCGTCCAAGAGATTTAATTGTGCTGCGTGAAAGTCTTGCTGCACTGCCTGACCTGCAAAAACTGCTCTCAGAACAAGATAATCCAAAGTTATTAACATTAAGTCAACATATCAATTTGCAACCTGATACAGTTGAATTGCTTTATCGCGCAGTGATTGATAATCCTCCTGTTTTGATTCGTGATGGGGGTGTCATTGCAAGTGGCTATCATCAAGAACTTGATGAACTGCGCAATTTGAGTCAAAACGCTGATCAGTTTTTGCTGGATATGGAACAGCGCGAGCGCGTTGCAACAGGCATTAATTCGCTGAAAGTCAGTTACAATCGAATTCATGGCTATTACATTGAAATTTCGCATTTGCATGTAGAGAAAATTCCCGCACATTATCGACGCAAACAAACGCTAAAAGGTGCGGAGCGCTATATTACTGAAGAGCTTAAACTTTTTGAAGATAAAGTGCTCAGTGCGCGTGACAAAGCGCTGACATTTGAAAAGTTTCTTTACGAACAGTTGCTCGATATTGTGGCGCTTTCTGTGCCTGTGCTTCAAAAATGTGCTGATGCGCTTGCTGAAATTTATGTATTAAGCTGCTTTGCGCAGCGAGCAGAAGCGTTAAATTTAACGCAGCCAATGCTAATGGAAAAAACGGGTATTCATATTGAAGGTGGTCGGCATTTGGTGGTCGAACAAATTGCCAAAACACCTTTTGTGCCAAATGATTTAGCACTTTCCTCGCAGCGTCGTATGTTAATTATTACGGGGCCTAATGCGGGCGGAAAAAGTACATTTATGCGCCAAACGGCTTTAATGGTGCTGATGGCGCATATTGGTTGTTATGTGCCTGCCAAAAATTTTGTTTGCGGTGAAATTGATAAAATTTTCACGCGTATTGGCGCGTCAGATGATTTGAGTAGCGGTCGCTCTACGTTCATGGTTGAAATGTCCGAAACAGCGAATATTTTGCATAATGCGACCACAAAAAGTTTGATTTTAATTGATGAGATTGGTCGTGGAACGAGTACATTTGATGGCTTATCTTTAGCGTGGGCGTGTGCGGATTATTTAGCGAAAGAAACAAAAGCGTATACGTTATTTGCGACGCATTATTTTGAATTGACTGCGCTATCCGATCAGCATCGCAGCATTCACAATGTGCATTTAGATGCTGTTGAACATGGCGATACGATTATTTTTTTGCATGCCGTCAAAGAGGGTGCCGCAAGTCAGAGCTACGGTCTGCAAGTAGCATCGCTTGCGGGCGTTCCGCGTTGTGTGATTGAAAAAGCAAAAACCAAATTAGGTGAGCTTGAAATGCATGCATACAGCGAGCAACAAGCTAAACGCGGTTCGGATCAAATTGATTTATTTGTGTCACAGGCTGAAAATCCTGTTTTAGCCTTACTTGAAGATGTGCGTGCCGATGATTTATCACCTAAGCAAGCGTTAGAATTGGTTTACCGGCTCAAGCAACTCGTTTAATTATGATGAGAACAGCTCAGTGGGTAGTGATTATCGGGTTGCTTGCGTTGACAGCGGGCATGGGTGTCCGCATGTATACGCAGTGGCAACTTGAAAAACAGCCACAAATGCTTTCTGAATTTTCATTTCTTGATGGAGCATCTACGCCTCATTCGTCTAATGAATGGAAAGGTAAAGTTTTAGTGATTAATTTTTGGGCAACGTGGTGTCCATCGTGTTTGAAAGAAATCCCCTCTTTTATGGTATTGCAATCGAAATACGGAAATGAAAAAGTACAATTTATAGGTATTGCACTGGATGATGTCGCAGCGGTGAAGGTTTTTCAAGAAAAAACGGGCGTGAATTATCCTTTGCTCATTGCGGGCGATTGGGCTGGATTTGCCCTTGCAAAAAAATTGGGTAATATCATGAGTGCAATTCCCTATACGGTTGTGGTAAATTCTGCAGGAATGATTATTTACCGACACATGGGAGAATTGTCGGCAAGTGAATTAAATTCAGTGGTTGAACCTTTGCTTTGACATCACATTATTAACACTTATTTTAATTGGAAACAATATGGCAACTTGGCTAGAAACTTGTGCAAAACAACTCACGCGCCTAGAAAAAACCTCGGTGTTATCGGATAAACTTATTACATTGAGTAATAAGACTGGTGTTGATATATCGCCTGAAATGCAGCTAAAACTCGAAAATGAACATGCACGTTTAAACAGACAGCTTGAGAGATTGCGTGCAAATCGTTTTGAAGTAGCCGTGATTGGACTTGAAAAAGCAGGTAAGAGTGCGCTACTTAACGCATGGCTCGGGCAAGAAATTTTGCCTTCAGCGCGTGAGCGTTGTACGTTTACCAGTACGGAAATTTGGTCAGCGCAAACTGAGCAAGATCAATTACTATCAATTCAATATTACAGTCGAGAAGAAATCGCCACATTGCAACAGCAGCGTCAACTTGCTTTAGCAGGTAAGTTACTTAGCGATAAAGAAAAAAAAGAAATTCAAGAAGATTACAACGATACTGAAAAAAATCTTAATGCCATTTATGAATTTACCAAACTCAAAAATGGGTTTAAACAAAGTTTTTTAGATATTGGTGAAATTAGCGATTTATTGCAATCTGCTATTTTTAAAAATCGTGCTCAGTCACTTTCTATTAAACGCATTCAACTCAAAACGGTGCGTTTACGCAGTGACCGTGACATTATTTTTCACGATGTTCCTGGTTTTAACTCGGGGATCTTAATGCACGCAGAGCAGGCGGTTGATCGTTTGCGTAATTGCGATGCTATTATTTACGCTAAGGAAATGAAACAGCCGTCAATTACAGGTCCAGAAAAAGAAATGTTATTGGTTGCGGATGCGGAAGATCCGAGTTTGCGTGTGTCAGACAAAGTTTTTGTGGTGTTAACGCAAGCGGATGCAATGGATGATCAAATTGATTTTCGTGATACCTTTGCAAAACATAAAACTTTCTGGCCATCGGTGCCAGAGCGTCGCTTGTTACCTGTTTGTGCGCGATCGCATTTAGTTGAGTTTGGTATTCCAACGGAGGATACGCAACGTCGTTCTAAAAGTGCGGATGATAAAAATAAATTAAAAAAACTCGGTATTCCAGATGGCATGAATGCACTGAAAGATGCCGTCAATTTTTACATCGATAACGAACGCACAGGTGTGTTGCAAAAACGTTGTGATTCACTCGTCAATAATACACGTCAATTAGCAAATGAGATTTTAGGTAAACTTGAACCTATTTATGGCACGATTGATGAGAATGATCGTCAAGAAGATGATTTGCTCGGCAAAGACTTCAATCAGTGGTGGGGTCGTGAATGGCAACGCATTAAAAAAGATTTTGATATGTGGTATGCACAAAGTATTCAAGGCCGCAAAGAAGCCGATGCAATTGGTGCTGAGCATGAAGAACTTGCTGCATTGCGCTCTGCGTATGATCAAAAAATTGAAGCATTACTATCTAATCTAATTACCGCTCAACCTGAAGAATTAAAACGGATTTATACAGCGGGCGGTACGATTTCAATGCCGGATTCACGAGAAGGAAATTATAAAATTCGGGAAGAATTGTTCAGGGAAATTCAGAAGAAATTTGAAACTGAATTAACGGATCAACTCGCGCAAGCGTTGCAAGCGTTAATTGATCAGATTGTTCAAAAAACGCAATCGCTACTTTGGGAAACCGAAGATGTACGTCGTAATTTGCTGCATTCGCATTTGGATGAAAGTATTGAACAAGCGCGTATACGTCATGGATTCCAGGTTTTATTTTTACGTTTTGGGCGCGTAGCCGTTGAAGCCTTTATCGCAAAACCACTGCAGGGGCGTGATCGTTTGCTCAGTGAGCGTGCAGCTGAAATTAAAACCTTAGAAGCGTTCTATCAAGGTACTGATAAAACGAAACAAGAAGGGGGTTTGACGCATTATTTGCGCTATGGCTTGTGGGCAACCATTAATAAAACGGTTCCAGCAGGACGCTCACGCAATACGGCTAAAGCGGTTGTGGATGCTGTTTTATCTGAAGCGGTGGCTGTGCCGCCAGCAAAAGATATTGATAGATCACCCGAGCCAGGTAATTTTGAGCAAGTGGTTGAAGAAATTAATGGTGATTTAGCGGCTTTGCAGGATTATTTAAAAAACAGTGTCTTCTATGCCGCGGGTTTTATTACGTATTGTAATCAAGAGTTAGAGCGTATTCGTAATCGTTTTAAAGAGATGGAAGATAATGATCGTCAGTGGATTGGAATTATTCGCACTGCCGTTAAATATGAACGTAATCCGCTAATTCCTTACAATATTGCACACACACGTCGCGATTTTCAATTGCGTCGTGAACTTGCACTGGAATTGAAGGATGTTCGCAATACTTACAGTAACGTGATTTAAACGATGACGCAAACGCAAAATTGCATTGATATTATCCCTTTTTTAAATGAAGATCTTGGCAGTGGTGATATAACCGCTGCCATTATTTCAGCAGATCAGAATGCTACAGCAGAGTTATTGACACGCGAACCGATGATATTATGTGGGCGCGAATGGTTTGATGCGGTATTTAGATATCTGGATGCAACTATTTCAATTGAATGGCACGCCCTTGAAGGGGATTTTGTGCCCTCTAATACTAAAATTTGTACGCTCCAAGGAAATGCTCGAGGTATTTTGAGCGCAGAGCGCACGGCACTCAATTTACTGCAGACTTTATCGGCGACAGCAACGCTTGCAAGAGAGTATGCAAATGCCGTAGAAGGAACTCAATGCAAAGTTCTCGATACACGAAAAACGATTCCGGGTCTACGTCAAGCACAAAAATATGCAGTGCGTTGTGGGGGATGTTTTAATCATCGGATAGGTCTATTTGATGGTGTGCTTATCAAGGAAAATCATATTTTTGCTGCAGGCTCTATTGAAAATGCTGTGAAAATGGCTCGAAATCAAAGTGATGCTCCTGTTGAAGTTGAAGTTGAAAACTTAATGGAGCTAAAAGACGCGCTCAAAGCGAAGCCTGATCGTATTATGCTTGATAATTTTACCTTGGAAGATTTACGCTCCGCAGTGGTCTATGTGGCGGGGGGAGTGGAACTTGAGGCATCAGGCAATATTGACTTAACGACAATTCGAGCTGTTGCGCAAACCGGTGTCGACTACATTTCTATTGGCGCGTTAACAAAAAATGTACGCGCCATTGATTTATCTTTGCGGATTGCGCTGTAATAAAGAAATTAATCGCAATTTTTGAAATTGGAATTAAGGCACTCGCGTGACATTTTTTGCGCTTTTTCGATTTGTTCTGGTGAAAGTTGACTTAGGGCGGCTTCGCGTAATTCTGATGCAGGGGCGTAACCATTTGTCGTGCTTAAATTAAACCATACATAGGCATGAGCGTAATCTTGCGATGCTCCTTGTCCGTAAGCATACATTACGCCTAAATTGTATTGTGCGAGTGCATTGTTTTTTTCAGCAGCAAGGCGATACCATGTCATGGCTTCTTTATAATTTTGAGTGATGCCTTGACCTTTTTCGTACATATACCCTAAATTGGATTGGGCAAGGATGTGTTCTTGTTCTGCAGCAAGACGATACCAATTAATGGCTTGTTTGTAGTCTTGCATTACCCCTTGCCCATTGCTGTAGAGTAAGCCTAAATTATATTGCGCTGCTGCAACGCCTTGCTGAGCGGCAAGTGTGTACCATTTAACCGCTTCACTTATATCTTGCGGGATACCTTGTCCATTTTGATACATAAATCCCAAATTCGATTGTGCAATGGCGTGACCCTGTTGTGCAGCAAGTAAATACCATTTAACAGCTTCCTTTTCATCCTTTGGTACACCAAGTCCGTTGTCGTACATAAGGGCAAGATTTGCTTGTGCTAAGGAATGCCCTTTTTTAGCTGAAAGAAGCCACTGTTTTACCGCTTTTGTGTAGTCTTTGCTTTGATACGCAGACATGCCACTGCCAAAGTCATCTGCAAATGAGGTAGTGTGTAGTGAAAAAAAGAGAAATACCGCGACGACTAAATAACGCATAATGATCTCAATAGTGAAAAATTTTTCGTCATTCTAACTGAAAAAAACGCAATATTCCGAAGAGTTGCGTATATTTTTTATTGTTAATTTAAAAGATAGAGTTAAACATAATGAATCCAAATTTAAAACATCTGCATCCGTATCCTTTTGAAAAATTGGCGCAATTAAAAAAAGGAATTGACCCCCCAAAAGATAAATCGCCCATTATGCTTTCCATTGGAGAGCCGGCGCATGCAACGCCTGAATTTATCAAAAAAACGCTTGTTGATAATTTAAATACAGTGTCCAATTATCCAAGCACAAAGGGAATTCTGCCACTTCGCGAAGCGATTTCAACTTGGCTCGAGAAACGTTTTGCGTGCAAAGTGAATCCGGAAACTCAAGTTTTACCCGTTAATGGCACACGTGAAGCGTTGTTTTCATTTGCGCAATGCGTAATAGGTGGTTCAGATAATCCGATAGTGGTGATGCCTAATCCGTTTTATCAGATTTACGAAGGAGCGGCATTGCTTGCAGGTGCAGAGCCTTATTTTTTAAACGCAACACAACAAACACATTATTTACCGGATTTTAACGCGGTATCCCCCGATATTTGGCGTCGATGTCAGTTACTTTATATTTGTTCACCAGCCAATCCCAGCGGTGCTGTTATGGGCGAAGAAGAATTTAAAACAGTATTAGAATTAGCGGAAGAGTACGATTTTATTATTGCTTCAGATGAGTGTTA
>CAJBJW010000015.1 GCA_903953455.1 uncultured Pseudomonadota bacterium
AGGCGGCTTTCTTTTGCGCATTAGAGTTAAAATATATACTTCAATTGAGAATTGAACATTACACAAATTATACTTCTAAAAAGCCACCTTTGCGGCGGCAACCAAAAACTAACTTCAACATCCATCTACAAAGAGGAAAATACAGAAGAAAAATCTAAGCTGTCTGTAACAGTACGCAAAACAGTGTTAACTCATCTACAAGAACACGAAACAAACATGTAGCCGCTAACAACCATACACAGAAAAAGAACTTCAAAATCACATTAGCAGAAGTCTACACTTTCTGTTCGATTTAAATTTACCACATAAAATCAGTTAATACTAATCATTTTTTTATTTTTTACTAAAAAATTTTAATACCGCCTCTCAAGCAGCCACTACCGCGTTCAATCAATGCCCCTACCCTAATTAATAAAAGACAAATAGAGCTCCTGCTTTCGCTGGATATCTTTTTTAATTGACAACAAATTACAACTAGTGATAACCTAGTCCCGCAGTTGGTTATTTTTTACTTTATGAATCAAAAAACTATAATATTCAGGGGAAGATAATGTACGCAATTAATCAAAAAACAATTTTAAAATCTATTTCAATTTTAGGTTTTCTTACCGCATTCCATATGAGTCCAGCCATGGCAAATGAACATGAAGCGGACTGTGCAAAACACATTCAAAATAAAGTCGCATGGGATAGCAGTGGCCACACCAAGTGGGAAACAAACAATATTACCAAGCTATGCAACGGCACCACCGTTGCCAAAGAACCCGGTGAATGCTTTGACAAAGTCATGAACGGTCATGTCAAATGGGGTGAAGGCGACAAATGGGAATGGGAAAATGCACTGCGTTTATGCTCGGGAACAAATGATTCCGATCAAACCATTTCTTGTTTCCAAAAACAAATTCATGCGGGTACAACGTGGAATGAAGCCATTCTGCAATGCCAAGTCAAGGGCTCAAAATTCAAATCAAGCAACTACGTGGATATGAAGTAAGTCTGATTTGAATAGTGTATAAAACAAGGCTATATACGGTTAATTAAATTTTATTTTACCGTATATAGCTGTTTTTTTATTCAAAATGATGTTTGTTTACGATTTTTCAGCTCATCACGTATTTCTTCAAATAATAAATGACGGATTTTTTTATTGATACGCAAAGAGCATTCTAAATGTGGTGCCTACGCCTACTTCGCTTTCGAGTAAAATATAGCCATTCGCATTATGTACAATCCCAGCAATCACTGATAAGCCTAAACCCGTCCCTTCACCCACTTCTTTAGTCGTATAAAACGGCTCGAAAATACGTTTTACGACGACAGGATCAATGCCCGATCCATTATCAGAAACACGAATCTCCACAAAATTGCCCTCAAAATGTTTTTGACAACAGCTGCACACCCCCTTTAATTGTGTCTGTCCTGTGTAAAATTGAATCGTCCCCTTCGCGGAGGCAATAGCGTGTGAAGCATTGACGCATAAATTAACAATAATTTGATTAAATTTTGATTCGTCAAGTTGCTGCAAAGGAATGATTTTATCAGAAAGATTGAGTTCAAATTGAATGGTGCTTGGAATCATTTTACGAATCATATCTAGCGATTCATGTATTTCATTATTGACATTAAATACCGGATTTTCGACAGCTTCACTTTGATCGCGGCGGCAATAACTCAGCATTTGAGCAATTAACTTTTTAGCTTTGTAGCAAGCAATATCAATTTGTTTTGAATTATCCAATAACTCATTTTTAATATTTTCAACGTCCATAAGCGGACTTGGGGTCAAATCTTTCGCTGAGAGTTTATTCAAGTCGTTATAGCCCGATATTGCCATCAAGAGATTATTAAAATCATGTGAAATACCCGAGGTTAATCGCCCAATACTCTCCAACTTCTGCATTTGATTAAGTTGATGGGTTAATGCGACTTGACGCTTTTCACTGTCTTTACGCTCTTCAATTTCAGCTAGCAACAACAGATTTGTTTCTTCTAAGTTTCTATCGCTTTGCAATTTCTCGAAATGAATCAACTGATAGCGATCCGTTAGCAGTAATGTAAAAATCAATAACTCCAGTGCAGACCCTATTTGAGAGCTATACATCGTAAACGTATTACTGGGAAGAAATCCTAGTGCATAGAGAATAGAGGTTATAAAACCAATGGTGAGCATCAATAAACCTACAAATAAGAATCGAGCACTGCGTCTTTGTTTTAGAACACCAATGAAACTAATCCCTAATATAAAAATTTCATAACCCACTAATACGAATGATGAATATTTGGCTGTCATAGTGAAATTCAATACAACACCTATTGAAATACATAACAGCAAAAACATCACGCCTGTCATAATGGACTCGAGTCCTGCAATCAATGTTCGTACATCCAATATTCGCCGTATAAAAAATAATTGCGCCATCGCCGCAAAAGACGAAAACAATAACGTGCCCACTTTTGTGAATTCAGGTGAATCTTGCCAAATAAG
>CAJBJW010000016.1 GCA_903953455.1 uncultured Pseudomonadota bacterium
GACGAATTTGATGCGTTGTTAAATGAAGTCATCGCAGAAGAAGTCGCTACGGTAGAGACCGATGACAGCGTAGAAGACATCGCTGACTTAGATACCCCAGCTGAACACGACGAATTTGATGCGTTGTTAAATGAAGTCATCGCAGAAGAAGTCGCTACGGTAGAGACCGATGACAGCGTAGAAGACATCGCGGACTTAGATACCCCAGCTGAACACGACGAATTTGATACGTTGTTAGATGAAGTCATTGAAGAAGAAGTCGCTGAGGTAGAAATCGATGACAGCGTAGCCAATATTACTGAATTTAATACGCCATTAGAAAATGCAGTAATAGACGATGAAGCGGTCGAGTCATCTGAAAACAACAATAACTTAGACGGTTTAATCGACAGCACAGGCTTTGATTTCGACTTTGATTTGCTGCTCGATGAAATTAGTGATGAATTAAAAGCCGAGATTAGTGAAGAATCTTCATTTATTGACGCCGAAATAAACCCTGATTCATTAGATGACGCCTTAGATAAAGACGTTATTTTAGAAGACCAAGAGCACGAAGATCTGGAAACGGTTAAAACAGTTGAATCAATCGAACAAACCGAGGAAGACAATCAACAATTAAATGTTGATATCAATGCGGCATTAGATGACTTAATGGATTCAGTCCCTTTTGAGGATGTATTAAACATTCATTCTCAAGATGAAATCAATAAAGATCAAGAAGAATTTAATAACTTTGACGATGTTGCCGATACAGAGGCAACACCTCTTTTCGAAATGTCTGCGTCTGAAGAATCTCTCGATGACAATTTTGATGAGATTCCCCAATTAGAAGGTTTAAATGACACTATGGAAAATAAAAAAGAAACAGCCGCCTCTGGTTTTGATTTACTAGACGACAACGCAACTGATAATGCTTATGCGATGCCTGCAAATGAAGCTGATGATTTAGATTGGCTTGATGAAATGGGCAAAGAAGAAACACAAGATGATGCAACTTCACCAGAAACTGATAAAGAAGAGTTGATTACAGAAGATGATGACGGTTGGATTACTGGTGATGACGATGATGCGAATGTTGATCCAGCAAAAGCTGAAGAGACTACTGCAGAAGACGATGGTGATGATGATGGCTGGATTACTGGCGATGAAGATGATGCGAGTGTTGATTTAGCAAAAGCTGAAGAGACTACTGCAGAAGACGATGGTGATGATGGCTGGATTACTGGCGATGAAGATGATGCGAATGCTGATTTAGCAAAAACTGAAGAGACTACTGCAGAAGACGATAGTGATGATGGCTGGATTACGGATTCAGAAGACAGTCCTGAAGAACTTGATGAACTTGAAGAAGAGCCAGTAAAAACATCCAAAGAATCAACATCGACTGCAAATGTTGCTCCTGCTGTTGCAGCAGTAGCCGCCGTGGCTGCAGTAGCCGCTTTTGACGAAGGCGCGCTTATAGCCAAAGTAAAAGAAGAGATCAAAGGCGAAAAAGATCATGATTTAGCACGTTTACGCGCTGATACAGATAAAGTTGAAGCACATGCGAAAAAACAATTTGCCGGTCTTGAAGACGCTAAAAAGAAAAATACAAAACTGAGTTATATTGCATTAAGTGTTGGCATTATTGGTTTAATCGGCAGTGGTGGCGTTGGTTATATGGCTTATAATTCAAAAAATGAAGAAGCTGCCATTAACGAGCATGTCACGCATTTGGATGAAAAAATCAATAACTTTTTAGCCAAAAATCCAGAAAAAGAAATTGAAAACATCAAAAATTCTGTTGAACAATTGAACCAAAAAATAGATAAATTAGCCGCTACGCAAATCACACCGCCTGTGTCTAACGTTATTATGCCAAGTATTGCTCCTGAAATTGCACCAACGGAATCCGCACAGGAACCTGTTATCAAAGAAGAAGTCAAACCTGAGCCAAAAAAAGAAAAAGAAGCCTCTAAACATGCTTCTTCAAAAGCAAAATCAAAAGAAAAAGAGGAAATTAAACCTGTAGCAGAACCCAAACCATCAACAGAAAAATCGGATTCGCCTGTCAATTTACTCAACAATAAACCTTCGAGCGAAAAACCAAAAGTTGAAACGCCTGCTGCCATTCCTGAACTTAATCCTGCTACGCCTGAAGCGCCTAAACCAGAAGCAAAATTAGCGGAACCAGTAAAAAAAGTACCTGAAAAAGCAGCTGAAGCAACTAAAGCGCAAGAACCAAGTCAAAAAGTTGACAATGCAGAACCTGTCAAAATTGAAACATTTGATTCAATTTTAAAAGAAACACCTTACACAGGTCGCATGACTCGAGGCATGGCATTTGGTCACACGAAAGAAAATGGTGAAAAACATCATACGCATGCACACAAAGATGGTCTAAATGCAGATATTACTGAACCAAAACCCGTTCCTGCAGGTAAGTATTCTGTCAACGTTGTGTCTTATCAACAAGAATGGTTTGCTGAAAGTAAAGCGGCTGAATTAAGACAACAAGGTATTCCTGTGGAAGTTGCGCCAGTAGATATTACCGACAGCGGTACACGTTATAGATTAAAAGTCAGTGGTTTCAAAACCAAAGGCGAAGCAAATACTTATGCCAATAAAGTTAAGAAAACATCGGGCTTTGCTGATACCTGGGTGGGTGTAAACGAATAGTTTATAACACGCTTTATCTACGCCGCTCTTGCTCATCAGTTGCTAATAAGAATGCCAATTTTTCATGTAAAATGGCGACTAATTGGGGGCTGATGTTGCGCATTTGTTGTGCTAAGCGAATTTGCAAAATCGCTTGTTGCGTTTCACCCATAGCAAAATAATAATCTGCTAGATAACGGTGTGATTCAGCAGGCTGATTTAAATCCCCATAAACCTGTGCTAATAATTGCGTAAAAATGGGTAAACTTTGCGTTTTTTGTGAAAGTTGAAACAAGACTGCTTTTGCATTACTCGGCTCACCTGCTTTCAATAACGCGCCCACATATTCAATTTTAATTGCATCGTTTCCAGGAAATTTAGTCGTTAATTTTTGATAACGATCAAGCGCTATTTTGTAATTACTTGACTCCAGTGCAACTCGCGCTAAAGCGGATGAATACTGCGGTTGCTGAGGGAATTGCTGCGCTAAGCCTTGAAAAATACTTTCTGCTTGTGTGAAATTTTGTGTTTTCAGTGCAACAAGCCCCAAACCGTAATTCGCAACTGTACGCTGCTCGGGCAGACCTTGATTTAATCTCGCTTGCAAAAGCGCTCGTATTTCATCGTTATCAACAGTTAATAAAACCTGTAACTTTGTTTTAATGAGTTGATACGCTAATGAATCGGGATATTGTTTATAAGGATAACCTTCTGCGCGACCGCGTGAATCCGAAATACGCGATGCGGTGACGGGATGAGTGCGTAAAAATTCGGGTATATTCTGCCCTGCGTAGCGAGTAGACTGCTGAAGTCGCTCAAAGAATGTCGGCATACTGCGTGGATCGAAAACAGATTTTGACAACGTTTGCATACCGACACGATCTGCTTCTTCTTCATGTTCGCGTGTAAAATTAATTTGAAACTGTACACTCCCAGCTTGAATGGCCATAATTGCAGCTTGCCCCGCAGCGCCTGATTGCGTTCCGAGTAAAATTGCACCCAACGTGGCGGCAACCATAGGAATAGATAAGCGTGAACTGGCTTCATAAGAACGATATAAATGACGCTGTGTGACGTGCGCAATTTCATGCGCCATAACGGATGCAAGCTCACTTTCGGCTTCAGTCATTAAAATCAAGCCGGAATTCACACCAATGTATCCACCCGGCCCCGCGAATGCATTAATGGCATTTTCCATGACCACGAAAAAATGAAACGGATAAGCAGGTGTATCACTTTGTGATACTAATTTTTCACCGATAGTTTGAATATATTGCTGAATTTCACTGTCTTGATTGATGTCGACTTGTTGATGTAATCCGCGAAAAAATGCTTCGCCGAGTTGTATCTCTTCTTGAGGACTAATTAACGTACCTGCTGAATCGCCCATTTCAGGAAGATTTAAGTTATCAATCTCTACCGCAGAACTTACACTCACATTCAAAACAAAACCAATCAGACACAAACGCCTTAAAAACGTACTATTCATAAAAATAGCCTAACGAGATTTTATATAAAAAGATGAAACGTAATAGAACGTAATGAATGCACTACGTTGCAGATAATTCAATTTTCTCTGCAATCTCTTGATTAAATTCGTTATTCAATAACATTATTAATTTACCGCCTAGAAGTGCATTGCCACTAATCATTAAGTTAACGTGCGTCACTAATATATTTTCGACATTGTTCTCTTGTTGGATTAGGGTCACAATCGTATCGTTTGAGTATTGCTTATAACAAGTGACCGTGCTTTCAAGTAAGACGTGCAAACTATCTGCAATTGCTGATAGACCTGCATTCACCATAATGTTGCCAAGCTCACCCATGGCCTCAGATTCAATATCATTAAGGCCTTGCGCATCCATTTCATCGCCAAGCATTTTTTGCAAAATACACTGCACATTTTCAGCAGTGAAAAGCACGAGCACTTTCCCATTTAAAAGCCCTGTGAACTCTTGTTCAACCACACCATAATTGCCCGCATTTAATTGCAGCGTATTGACATCAATTCCGTTTTTCTCAAGCCAATAAGGCTGTGACTCACCTATTATTTCTTGAAACCCTTGTACAGCGCGCCCAGTCCCTCTATTGATAATTTTGGCTAATTTCTCAAAATGACGTTGGCTCAAGGTTTCCGTCATAATTTAAGCACCTAAAAAATATTCAAGAGCAAGTCCAACGGAAGCTTGCGTCACTGGTTTAGCCACCAAAATAGTACCCAGCTCACGCGCTTCATTTTGATAAGATTCTTGTACATTTGCAGAAAAAATAACAAGGCGAATATCGGGATGTGCCTCTAAAATCAATTTAGCCGCTTGCGTTCCAAGCATACCGGGCATATTGATATCCATCGTGCAGAAATCGGGCAATTCATTTTCAATTAACGCAATCGCCTCTTCACCAGTTCCAGCTTCTTGAATCACCCAATCAGGATGCGCTGCTTTAACATGTTGACCAATAAAAATGCGTGACATTTTGCTGTCATCAACAATCAATATTTTTTTAGACATAACACTCTCGCTTACTTAAAATAAATTAGGATATAAATAGATACAGCTAATTAAAAAATTAGCTTGAATTATCACATAAGTGGTAATAGTTGGTTTAAAATTTTTCCGTTTGTCACCAATATTTGCTTGGGAAAAATACCCGCGTTCCCTTTAAAATCGGTGACCGTAGCACCAGACTCTATTGCTATCAATGCACCAGCGGCGACATCATATAAATTGAGTTCCTGTTCCCAAAATGCATCGAGCTGACCATCCGCTACAAGGCAAATATCCATCGCAGCAGAACCCAATCTGCGCTGTCCTGTTGTTGCCTGCGCAATTCGGCAAAAACGCGCTAAGTTATTATTTTCTAAATACGAGCGCAAACACGCAAAGCCTGTCCCAATCATCGCCTCATCTAAATTATCGAGTGACGATACATGAATGGCTTTATCGTTTCGCCATGCGCCCTGACCCTTCAGCGCGCAGTAATAATCATTAAGCGCAGGGGCATAGACAACACCAAAGGCAATATCCGAATTGATTTCCAGTGCCACACTAATCGACCAATAATATTGACCGCGTGAAAAAGAATGGGTGCCATCAATAGGGTCTACAATCCAACGCGTATTTTGATTTGCACTTTGACCATTTTCTTCACCCCAAAAACCATACTCAGGATAGAGTTCCCCTAGCTTTTCCTTTAAAAAATTTTCTACTGCAATATCTGCAGCCGTGACAAAATCACGAGGACTTTTTTTATCTACATTGATATTTTTTAAATCATTAAAATAGCTTAACGCTATCTCCCCAGCTTGGCGAATAAGTGTTTCTAACGTCGTTTTGTCAATAAGTGGTTGGGGCATGCGTTTTCGTTAATAGTTAGAATAAATAATCCGTTTAGAATAGCACCATTTAGACGAATTCACACGATCCTGTTTTCAAATAAAGCGTGTTTAAGTAGTGCTAAGGCTTTTCCTCGATGACTAAGGCTATTTTTCACTTCAAATGATAATTGCGCCGCACTGCAATGGTGAGACATAACACCAAAAACAGGGTCATATCCAAAGCCAAACTCGCCTTCTGGACGCTCTAAAATTGTACCATCCCAACGTCCTTGAGCAATTAAAGGACAGGGATCATTTTCGTGACGCATAAAAACGAGCACACAAAAAAAGTAAGCGTGTCGCTCTGGCATCGAAACACCGTCTAAATCGGCTAGAAGCTTTGTGATATTTTGTGTATCGCTAGCATTAGCTCCTGCGTAACGTGCAGAGTAAATACCGGGAGCATCATTTAAAGCATGAACAACCAATCCCGAATCATCGGCAATAGCCGGTAATTGAGAATAATGTGCTGCATTTCGCGCTTTTAAAATCGCATTTTCCACAAAGCTGCCGCCCGTTTCAGCTATTTCGGGCACAGAAAAATGGGTTTGGGGCAGTAATGAAAATTGAGGCAATAAAGCTTGCAGCTCTTTAATTTTACCTGCATTACCACTGGCGAGGACTAATGAAGATGGTGTTTTGGTCATAAGTTAATATCGAATGTTTGCATTAAATTTAAAAATTGGGATTCCGTAATAATATCCACACCAAGAGTTTGCGCTTGCGTCAATTTACTGCCTGCTGATTCACCGGCCAGCACACACGTTGTTTTTGCCGATACCGAGCCTGATACTTTTACACCTAATTTTTCCAGCGTCTCTTTTACTTCTTTGCGTGGCAGTTGCAACGTGCCAGTTAACACCCAAATTTGCCCAGAAAGTGGCGTATATCTTGGCTCAAAATCTTCCTCATCCCAGTGTACACCTGCGGCTAATAATTCATCAATTAGCTGATTGCTCTCCTGCTGACTAAAAAAAGCCTGAACATTACTGGCTGTAACCGCACCTACATCAGGGACTTGCAACAACGTTTCATGCTCTGCTGTGCGCAATGCAGCCAGATTTTTAAAATACCGCGCTAAATTTTTTGCACCTTCCTCACCCACTTCAGGAATACCTAACGCCGTTAAAAACACGTTAAATTTTGTTTTTTTAGATGCTTCAATGGCGGCTAGAATTTTCGTTGCATTTTTTTCGCCTTGCCCCTCTAAACTCGCAATATCATCAATCGTTAAGCGATAAATATCCGCTACACTATTTAAAACACCTTGTTCACATAGTGTTTCAATTAACACACGGCCTAACTGCTTGATATTCATGCAATCGCGTGACGCATAATATTTAATTCGCTCAGCGAGTTGCGCACCACAAATAAGACCACCCGTGCAGCGATAAGCCGCTTGATTATCAATACGATTGACTTGTGATTGGCAAATGGGGCAATGTGTTGGCATGTGAATGAATTGACGATTTTCACCGTGAGCAACAACGCTCACCACTTTAGGTATTACATCGCCAGCACGATGAATTTCAACTTCATCACCAATGCAAAGCCCTAGACGCTCGATTTCATCCATATTATGGAGCGTAGCATTGCTGACCGTCACACCACCTACAAACACAGGCGTCAATTTCGCAACAGGCGTTAAAACCCCTGTGCGCCCCACTTGAAAAATAACGTCAAGCAACGTGGTTTTTACAATTTGAGCCGGAAATTTACGTGCCACCGCCCATTTTGGCGAACGCGCAATAAAACCTAATTGTTTCTGAAGTACTAAATTATCTATTTTATAAACAATGCCATCAATTTCCATTGACATCGACTCTCGCAACGCCGCCATGCGTTGATAATCTTCTTCAAACGCTCCTTCTCTAGCATAAAAAGCACATGCATGACTATTTACTTGAAATCCAAGCGCACTGAAATATGTCAGTATTTGAGAATGGGCAGTAAATATTTCTTCACCTGAATAATCACCCATACCATAAGGCATAAATTGAAGAGCACGTTCAGCAGCAATTTTCGGGTTCAGTTGACGAATTGTACCAGCGGCCGCATTACGTGGATTGACAAATTGACGACCATTTTCTTGTAGTGCCTGTGTATTTATTTGCTCAAAGACGGCTTTGCTCATAAAGACTTCGCCCCGAACTTCCAAAATTTCTGGAGGATTAGGTGTAAATAACTTCAAGGGAATACTAGCGATTGTTTTTATCGTATGCGTGACATCTTCACCAACTTGGCCGTCACCTCGCGTGGCACCGTAACGCAAAATGCCTTTTTCATAGCGTAAACTAATGGCAAGACCATCTAATTTAGGTTCGCTAAAAATGGGAATGGTTTCAACGTCACATTCAAGCTCTTTTGCGGCTTTTACAAAAAAATCCCATGTTTCACTAATTGAAAAAGCATTAGATAGTGAAAGCATTTTTATTTCATGCGTAATTTTCTCAAATGAACTGCTGGCAATCGCTCCCACACGCTGACTTGGTGACTGCGGCAAAATCCATTCAGGATGTGCTATTTCAATGCTTTGCAGCTCAACAAACGCTGCGTCATAGTCAGTATCAGCAATAAGCGACTCATCGAGAACATGATATGCATAATTCCATTGAGTCATTTTCTCAACAAGTTGGCAGTAATTCACAAAAGACATGGGGTTAACCCTAATAACTGTAATAAAAAATGCTATTAATAAGATAAAGTGCTTAACATCTAAACGCAATTGATAAAATAACGCAAAAATATAAAAATAGAACGTAATTTGGTTTAAAATAACGGGTAAACTTTTCTTTGTTTATTTCATATTCATGCTAGGCGTTAATACTTCAACTTAGCCTAAAGCATAAAATTTCACCCCCATCTAAGAACAATTATGACGCAATTTTGCAAAAAACGACTAGGATTAATTGCTTTAACTTCGGTTTTTAGCACCAGTATTGCGTCAGCTCAGCAAAATCTAAAGTGTCAGAGTGTTCCCTCAGATGTGGACAATACGTCAATTGAAGAATTAATGGAACTTCCCGCCTTCTTGAGCGTGTCGCAACAAGCCGCGTGCACAAATGAAGCGGCAAACATCGTAACCTACATTGGTCAAGAACAAATATTAACGAGCGGTGCGCGTGATTTAATCGATGTACTTCAATTGGTTCCCGGATTCTTTTTTGGTAATGATATGGCCAATACCGTGTCTGCAGGCGTTCGCGGCGTTTCCACAAATGATGGCAAAATGTCCGTATTTATTGATGGCATCATGCTAACCGAGCGCGAATTTGGCTCGAATGTCTTTGGTGGACATTACCCGATTGAACAAATTGATCATATTGAAATTATTCGCGGTTCGAGTTCCATTATGAATGGCAATTTTGCTCAAATGGGTGTCATCAATATTATTTCTAAAAACGCCAAGCAAATAGATGGGCTTGCTATAACAACCGATTATGGGCGTTTTGAGCGTGGTGAAGCACGCAAAAATATCAATATGGCCGCAGGTAAAGTATTTGATGACCTTGAGGTGAGTTTTTCAGGCAAAGCAAATGAATCTCAACGCAGTGATCGAATTTACACAGACGCACATAAAAGTAGTTTTGATATGGCAAATAACAGTCAACTCGATTCACTTTATGGCAATTTAGGGTTGACCTATAAAGAGCTGAAACTTCGCCTTATATCCGATGACTATAATATCGAAGCACGAGATGGTTTTTCAGACGTCATGATGCCTAAAAAACGTTACATTACCAATGAATTTTCAACACAAGCCGCAAAATTAGAATTTGAGCATCCCTTTAATGCCAATTTCAAATTAAACGCCGATGCCAATTTTTCACGGCAATCGCCTTGGGAGCGCTCAAGACATTATGAAGATGGTACGCCAACAAAACGCTTAGAAAAAGTCGTTATCGATAATTACAAAGTAAACACTAAAGCAACCTGGATGGATGATTCGGGAAGTTATTTAGCGGTGGGAAATAGTTATCAAAGTGATCATTATTCTTTCATTGTCAGTCCAGCTGCGCCGCTGACTTTCGACAACTATACGGCTTATACAGAAGGTGTTTATAAAACACCCTTTGGGGACTTATTAGCAGGTTTGCGCTTTGATTCTTACAATAAATTTGGCACTAATTTAGCACCGCGCGTGGCACTAACCAAACAATTTGATCAATTTCACTATAAACTACTTTATACACACGCCTTTCATACGCCAACGGCTGGAAATTATCAACTCAATGTCGGCTACAATGACATCAATACATTAGATCGTCATTTAAATACGCTTGCACCCGAATTAACACAAACGTACGAAGTTGAACTAGGATATCGTTTTTCGCGTCACCTAGACTGGACCTCAAATATTTTCCTAACACATCTTAAAGACTTACTTACGTATAGCATTGATGTAAATTATGATGAGTTTTACATTAATGGACCTGAGTCAGATGTATATGGTGGTGAATCCAATATAAAATATACCCATGATGTATTCGGAAAATTTGATATCAATTATTCAATTTATCAAGCACATCAACACGAGCCATCAAAACATTATCAAGCGTTTATTAATGGACAACTCATTTCTCCAAAAATGAATTTAGGTTTTCCAACACATAAAGCCACTTTCAATCATACGTTCAATTTCACACCCGATTTATCTTTTAATCATTCAGTGATTTTCTTTAGTGACCGTTTAGGTTACAGCGGCGAAAATGTGATGCACTATAAACCCGAATTTATTTACAATACCTATCTGCGCTATCAAAATATGCCCATTAAAGGTGCTGAAGTCGGACTAGGACTTTATGACGTTTTCAACGCACGGTGGCAATATGTACAGCAATATAATGGTGGACATCCCGCCCTACCAGCTGAAGCACGTGAATTGATGCTTCGTTTATCTTATAAATTTTAATGGTAAACTATGTACTACTTGATCGTGATGGAGTCATTAATCATGATTCAGCCGATTTTATTAAAACCCCCGATGAATGGCATGCCATTGATGGCAGTTTAGAAGCGATCGCCTTATTAAATCAACATGGATTTCACACGGTGGTAATTAGCAATCAATCGGGTTTAGCACGAGGCTTATTTGACGAAACCATGCTTAATCGCATTCATGAAAAAATGTGCAGTAGTGTGAATGAAAAGGGTGGCAACATAGATGCTATTTACTATTGCCCACACAACACAAATGACTTATGCGAATGCCGAAAACCTAAAGCCGGTTTGTTAAAACTATTTGCCGAAGAAAAACAGGTTGATTTACACAATACGTTTTTCATTGGTGATTCACTTCGTGATATCCAAGCAGCGCAAAGTGTTGGTGCAACCAACGGAATGGTCATTCCAAATTACTCCAAGCCCGATGACTGGGAGCGCTTTAATGCGCTTGGTGTATCTCAATAC
>CAJBJW010000017.1 GCA_903953455.1 uncultured Pseudomonadota bacterium
ATGAAATAATAAACTCCCCTACACCACAGCAGCAAATTACCCCAGTGTTCCAAGTAGCGCTAAATCTTGCGTGACCATGAGATTAATGAGCAGCGCCATAATACCAAACGGTGCAATCATCATAATCCAACGCACCATTTGCATGACAAGCTCAAGAAATTCTTGAAGCAACACTAAAATATTTTTATAGCGCTCGCCACCGATGACTAGCGCAACCCCTAAAAATAAAGCGAAAATCAGCACTGCAAGTACATCCCCTTGCGCCAGTGCCGCAAAAGGATTCATGAACAAACCGTGCAAAAAACTGGTAAAGAAATCAGAGGGTGTTTGCTGTTTTGCCTCAAAATTTGCCATGGCATTTTGGAACATCTCCAAATGCAACCCTTTTCCTGTTTCAAAAATCGCATTTGCCATCAAGCCAACCACAATGGCCACCGACATCGAAAAGACAAAAAAGCTCAGTGTACTAATCCATACACGATGAATCTGTTTATGTGCCTGCAAATTCGCCACACCAACGGTAATTGACGTAAAAACAAGTGGAATAAGGACCATTTTGAGCAAATCAATGAAAAAGGTACCTATTAAATTGGCCGCGTATAAACTGGTTTGCGTAATAGCGCTGTCTTTACCAACCGACACCAAAGCAAGACCAATTAAAATACCAAAAACGGCACCGAGCAAAATTTGCGTATTGAGCGAGGGAAATTTCATGCGTTTACAATTGTTTAATTTGAGCTAAAACGTCTTGCGCATGACCTTCGTGCGTCACGCCATACATGACATTTTCAAGTACACCTGCTTTGTTTATAATAAACGTTGAACGTAAAATAGCCATACTTTTTACACCATTTTTCTCACGCTCACGCCATACACCATAACTTTCACACAACTGCCCATCCACGTCCGCAAGCAACTCTAAATTAAGTGAGAATTTATCAATAAACGCGCGGTGACTCTCACAAGAATCTTTACTAACGCCAATGACCACTGTGTCATGTTCTGCAAAGTCAGCGGCTAAGTGGGTAAAGTCATTTGCTTCAATCGTACATCCCGGTGTGTCATCTTTAGGGTAAAAATACAGTACAACATTTTTTTGCTCTAAAAAATCGGCAAGGTGAATAATGTTGTTTTCTTGATTTGCTACAGAAAATGCGGGGGCAACTTGTTTGTTTTCTAACATGATAGTCTCTCCAAATAAAAAATACCCACTAGCTCATAAAGCGAATGGGTATTTTAGGGTTAGTTAATAATACAACGATTTACGATGAGGATGACTCAGATTCATTATTTTGAATCTGCCGCCAAAGCGCTAATTCTTCAGGTGATAACCGTGAATTTTGAATCGCCACAAGTTCAAACTTTTCTCTGTCGGTCATAATGCCAAGCATACGAATTTGCGACATCAAAATACGGTAATGCTCAACAGCATGCTCTGATGTCGCAGCAATTTTATGGAGCGGCAACACCGATACATCGTCCTTGAGCTCACGCTCTTTACGTGCCTTATCGATCAGTCGATTCACATCTTCTTCGCTTAAATGAAGACGCTTAGCTTCTAGGTTGATAATTTCCGCTTCCTCTTCGGAAATAATACCATCACTTAACATCTCATACAGCGCATTTGTCAATGTTTCACGTTCAATACGCAATTGATCAGTGAAAGCAGAAGATAATAACGCCGCTGGAATCGCAAAAATACCAATACCCAATAAAGCGAGGAAAATGGTCATAATACGACCACCCGCCGTGACAGGTGAAATATCACCATAACCTACCGACGCTAAGGTAATGACCGCCCAATAAATGGATTGCGGAATGTTATCAAACTTTTCAGGCTGCGCGTCGTGCTCAAACAAGTAACCCAAACTCGCGGTTAAAATAACGAGTAATAACATAATAAACGCCGAGGCACCCAAAACAGGCATTTCGCGTGCAATCACTTTGGTTAATGTTGCTGTTGCGCCTGTGTAGCGAGTCAATTTTAAAAGTCGCATCAATCGAAAAACCCGCAAGAATCGCAAGTCCATTAAGTGATGTAAGATAATTTCTAAAAAGAAAGGCAAAATCGCTAGAAAATCAATAATCGATGCAGACGATTTGGCTTGTTTAAACCGCCCTGTTACCGCATTTTCAAAACCGGGTTCTTCAACGCAGCAATAAAGACGCATACAGTATTCCATGGTAAAAATACCCACTGCAATCGCATCAACAATAATGAATTGGATATGCAGAATGTATTCAATAGCCGACACCGATTCAAGTACCACACTCACCACGGAGACAATAACCCATACCACAATAAAGGTATCAAAAAGCCCATGCAAACTGCCACCGTATTCACTTGGAAAAACCAAGGCATGCATTTTTTGACGGAAGGTACGACCTTTATTTGCGATAACGAATTGTTGATAAGCGGGGATTAAAATACGGAAGATTTTTAAAATTCTAAGCAGTCGCAAGAACCGCAACATACGCAAGTCGATTGGCAAAAAAGCTTGCAAATAAAATGGCGCAACCGATAAAAAATCCACCACCGCAAAGGGACTTTTCATGTAACGCAGATACGCTAAGCCCTTTTTACCGTCACTATTAAATTCTTCATCTTCAGGTGCAACATAAAGTCGCGTTAAATACTCAATGGTAAAAACAATCACCGAAAAAATGTCAAATACATGAAATAAGCCAGCGTGGGGCTCATATATTTGTGGCACTTGTTCAAATAGCATTGCCATCAAATTGACAACGATAAGCAGCGCAATCCAGTTTTCTACTTCTTTTTGGTAATTGAATTCAATTTTGGGGTCAAATAACCAACTGTAAAGCCATTTTCTAAAGGGTAAATCCGTCGAAATCTCAGCACGATAATCGTGCCCTCGAATTTTTCCCCGAATATCATCTTGTTTTACATCCATTGCTACTCTCCTTAAAACTCAACTTCTGCAATTTTGATAGGATAATCCCCGCCAT
>CAJBJW010000018.1 GCA_903953455.1 uncultured Pseudomonadota bacterium
AAGCGATTGGCAAAGATCAAACGCAGCATTTTGTGTGGGTGGTGAAAGAAGATAATCAGGTGGAATATCGCAAAGTGACGTTGGGCATGCGTGACAATAACCTGCGAGTCATTCGTGAAGGAATCAACCCACAAGAATGGATTGTGATTGATGGTATTCAAAAAATTCGACCCAATACACAAGTCAATCCCGAACGCATTGATGTTGCATCTTCACCTGACACACACTAAATTCCATGGATAAATTTACGCATTTTTTTATCAATCGTCCTATTTTTGCAGCGGTTTTATCGATTGTTATTGTATTAGTGGGAAGTTTAGCGTTAATCACGCTGCCTGTGACGCAATATCCTGAAATTGCCCCACCGACCGTTGTGGTGACAACGAATTATCCCGGTGCCGATGCAAAAGTGGTCGCAGAAACGGTCGCAACGCCTATTGAACAAGAAGTGAATGGCGTTGAAGATATGCTTTATATGTCATCAACGTCGACGAATAGTGGCGCGATGATGCTTACTATTACGTTCAAACCGGGTACGAATCTCGATAAGTCCCAAGTGCTAGTGCAAAATCGCGTGGCACTTGCCGAGCCAAAGTTACCTGAAGAAATTCGTCGTCAAGGTATTAGTGTTAAAAAAAGCAGTCCCGACTTGAGCTTAGTGGTCAATTTAGTGTCACCCAATAAACGCTATGATAGTGTTTATATGAGTAATTATGCGCTACTTCAAATCAAAGACAGCTTAGCGCGTCTGCCTGGTGTTGGGGATATTATCGTTTTTGGGGCACGCGATTACAGTATGCGTTTGTGGCTCAATCCACCCAAAATTGCGGCATTGAATTTAACCGCGAGTGAAGTCATTCAAGCAGTTCGTGAACAAAATATTCAAGTTGCCGCTGGTGTCATCGGGCAGCCGCCTTCCCCTAATGCAAGTGATTTTCAATACACACTTACCACGACAGGACGTTTAACGACCACTGAGCAATTTGGTGATATTGTTATTAAACAAGGCGGAAATGGCGAAATTGTCCAGCTTAAGGATGTGGCGCGTATTGAATTAGGTGCAAAAGATTACAATTCGGGTTTATATTTAGATGGTGAGCCAACAGTGGGGTTGGCCATTTTTCAACTTCCCGGTTCCAATGCGCTTGATACCAAAAAAGCCGTTGTTAAAACAATGGATAAACTCAAAACCAATTTTCCTGAAGATTTAGATTATCTGATGGTTTACGACACCGTGGTCTTTATTTCACAGTCCATTGACGCCGTCGTTAAAACATTATTCGAAGCCATTTTGCTAGTGGTTTTGGTGGTTATCATTTTCTTGCAGAATTGGCGCGCAGCATTAATTCCTCTTCTTGCGGTACCTGTGTCATTAATTGGGACATTTGCCGTCATGTCCGCGCTGGGGCTTTCACTTAACACGTTATCGCTATTTGGGTTGGTATTAGCCATTGGGATTGTTGTGGATGACGCGATTGTTGTAGTGGAAAATGTCGAGCGTCACATGGCGCAAGAGGGTCTTCATGCTAAAGAAGCAACTTATCTCGCCATGCGTGAAGTGGTCGGGCCGATTATTGCAACCGCATTAGTTTTAGTAGCTGTCTTTTTGCCCACAGCCTTTATTTCCGGTGTATCTGGCGCATTTTATAAACAATTCGCGTTAACCATTGCTGTCTCAACCATTATTTCGGCGTTTAATTCACTGACACTAAGTCCGGCTTTATGTGCATTACTTTTGAATCGCGCACATGAAAACAAAGATACGTTTACGCGTGGATTTGATTGGGTTTTTGGTGGTTTTTTTGTGCGGTTTAATCGTTTTTTCGATGCGTTTAGTTTAGGGTATTCTCGCCTTATTGGACGTTTGATTCGCATGAGTGCGGTGGTTTTAATTTTGTATATTGGTCTTAATGCGTTAAACGTTTTTATCTTTGAAAAAGTCCCAACCGGTTTTATTCCTCAACAAGATCAAGGTTACTTAGTTTTGTATGTGCAATTACCAGATGCGGCAGCATTTTCGCGAACGGAGCAAACTGTTAAACAAGCCAATGATATTATTATGGCAACACCAGGGGTTGAGCACGTTAATGAATATGTTGGCTGGTCAATTATGACGCGGGCAAGTCAACCGAATGTAGCGACAATGTTTGCTCGACTCACGCCATTTGAAGCGCGGACAAATCACAACGAATTGACTGCTGATGCGATTGTGAAAAATTTATCTCAGCGTTTATCGACTATTCCCAATGCGACGATTGCAGTTTTTCCTCCTCCTCCAATTCGTGGTATGAGTTCGGTGGGTGGGTTTAAGTTACAAATTCAAGATCGATCAAATGCGGGAATTGATGCTCTGCAAAGCGTGACAGCGGATATGATTGCAAAAGGTAGCCAACAACCTGGATTAGTTGGTTTGTTTTCAACTTTCCGTTCGGGCGTCCCGCAACTCTTTTTTGATGTCGATCGTGTACGTGCAAAATCAATGGATGTTCCCTTGCAAAATATCTTTGATACACTGCAAATTTATTTGGGCTCACTCTATGTCAATGATTTCAGCCAGTTTGGCCGAACCTACCAAGTGGTTGCGCAAGCCGATGCGCCCTTTAGAATGGATGCGCTCGATGTGACCGCTTTAAAAACTAAAAACGCACAAGGCAATATGGTACCGCTAGGAGCCATTGCGCAAGTGAAGGAAATTAGCGGTCCCGATAAAATTACACGCTATAACATGTATCCATCGGCTGAAATTAACGGCAGTATTTTGCCTAATGTGAGTTCGGGTCAAGCGATCAATACAATGAGCGAATTATTAACCAAGCAGTTGCCTGCAGGCTTTAGTTTTGAATGGACGGAGTTGACACTTCAGCAAGTGTTAGCAGGAAATGTGGCGTATTTAGTTTTTCCATTAAGTGTGATTTTTGTCTTTTTAGCCTTAGCGGCGCAATATGAAAGTTGGTCATTGCCATTTGCGGTGATTTTAATTGTGCCAATGTGTATTTTATCTTCAATGACGGGGCTTTGGATAAGCCACATGGATAACAATATTTTTACGCAAGTTGGCTTTATAGTCTTGGTGGGATTGGCGAGTAAAAATGCGATTTTGATTGTCGAATTCGCTAAGCATCGTCAAGAGTCGGGAATGGATAAATTTGCCGCGGTGATTGAATCGTGCAAAATTCGATTACGCCCCATTTTAATGACGTCAATTGCGTTTATTATGGGTGTATTTCCATTGGTTGTTTCTACTGGTGCTGGCTCGGAAACACGTCGTATTTTAGGGACAACTGTTTTTAGTGGCATGATTGGCGTTACCTTTTTTGGTTTACTCCTAACACCTGTTTTTTATATCGTCGTGCAATATTTTAAAAAATCGTCCAATTCATCGTCTAAAGGGAATATGTCACTATGATAAAAAAGTCGATTGGATTGAGCGCGAGTGTTTTTTTATTAACTGCTTGTGCTGTGGGACCCGATTATAAAAAGCCAGAGATTGCAAATTTACCCAGTCAATTTACCAATGGACAATTTAAGGTATTTTCTCAAGCTAGTGTGGAAAAAGTGTGGTGGAAAAATTTTAATGATGAGCTATTATCCACACTTATTGATAAAACGCTCGAGCATAATTATGACATGCAAATTGCACGAGCCAATTTGATGCAAGCACGCGCATTGTATATGAATTCCGAATTAAATTTTTTGCCACAAGTCACCTCACATAGTAATTTTACGGATCAAAAGCGCAGTGCGGCTGCGCTCAATAATCGTGCATTTGTCCCAAGAACGTTGAGTTTGTATAACGCAGGATTTGATGCGTTTTGGGAACTGGATTTATTTGGTCGGGTTAGACGCAGTACAGAGGCGTCGAGTAACGAACTTGAAGAAGTTACCGCATCGCTGCGTGACGTGAGTGTGAGTCTTATTGCGGAAGTGGCTCGAAATTATCTTGAGTTACGTGGATTTCAGATGCAATTAAGGCTGTCTGAGCAAGCTATCGTCCATCAAGAAAAATTACTTGAACTCACGCAGGTGAGAATTAAAAACGGACGCGGCACAGAAATCGATTCTGCAACGATTAGCGCGCGTTTAGAAGCTCAGCGTGCAACAGTCCCCGATTTAAAAACGGCTATTGCAAGTGTGATTCATCGTTTAAGTGTTTTAACAGGGCAAATGCCTGATGCACTCTTCGTGGAGTTAAATGCACCTAAGGCATTACCAACGATGCCAAAAGGAGTGCAGATTGGCAATCCAGCTGATTTATTAAAACGCCGTGCAGATATTCAAGTGGCTGAGCGTGCTCTTGCCGCGGATACTGAGCGCAT
>CAJBJW010000019.1 GCA_903953455.1 uncultured Pseudomonadota bacterium
AACAGCAACACGTTTATCGCTCGAAACGTCTTCTAAAACAACATTGAATGTTGTTTGTTCTTCAGCTGCTTCAGCGGCTGCACCACCACCGGCAGCACCAGCACCAGGTGCGGCCATAAAACCACCAACTGGTGCGCTTGCGTCAACACCAAATGTTGTTTCAATTTGCGCTACTAGCTCAGACGCTTCAAATAATGTAATTGTTTTTAGTTTTTCAATTAGTTCATCAGTAGTCGTTGACATACAAATATCTCCATTATGTGATAAAACCTAGTACTAAAAAAATAAACTAGGGGGTAAAAAGGCTCAAATATTGCACTTTTCGCGCATGTGTAAGAGCTGACTTTTTAACAAAAGGTCAAAATTTAGGCGTATGCTTGTGTACAAGCATGCCCCATATACAAAAACACGTAAACACCGGGTTTATCGTTTTGAGAATTGCGAAGCTTTTCGGGCTTTTTTCAATCCATATTTGCGACGTTCTTTAACACGCGCATCACGCGTTAAAAGTCCGCGTTGTTTCAGCCCAGGTCGGTTTGTTGAATCGAGGGCGTTGAGCGCTCGTGCAATCCCTAAGCGGATTGCAAAGGCTTGCCCTACGATACCACCTCCCTGAACTTTGACATTAATATCAAATGCAGCTTCAGTATTGATCACATCTAATGGTGATTGCACTGCATTTAATAAAAATGCATCATTACGTAAATACTCGGCAGCAGGCTGCGTGTTAATTGTGAAATCACCACGGCCCAGAGTCATTGTAACCTGTGCGACTGCACATTTACGGCGACCTGTTGCATACATTGGTTTAGGTACAGACACAAAAAATTCTCCTTAAGAATTATCGAATTAATTATGGTAAACCCCGAAAGGTTTCAATGTCGCTATGCACGCCCTACGACGGATTGATTGGTGACAGGTTGAAGCTGTATTCCGTAAGTGCGTAAGTAGCATAATACATTAAATAGGACGTCAGAAGACATTCCGGGGATTTTTAATAAAGCATCGTCGGAATAGCCTATTAAATCACCTAAACGGTGAATCTCCTTTTCTTTAAAGGCGATTAAAATAGTCGGTGTTAACGGTAAAATTCCGACATCAATTTCCAAGAACTCATTTGGAACATACATCTGCTGTAATGTATGTGGCGTTTCAGTATTGTTATTTTGATTAAAAACAAATGATGTGTTCGGTCGTTGTAACAATATTGATGGTTGTGGGCGTATTTGAAACAGGGAGAATAAACGAATCAATTCCGAGGACGCTTGAGCTAATGCTTCACGAGGTGTAAGTGTCCCGTTTGTCCAAATTTCAAAAACCACACGTTCCGAAACATCCCGGCTTTGAATATGTAAAGGAAAGTGCAGTACATCTTCATCGCTTTGGATAATGGAGTTTACTCGAAGGACCGGCATAAAAACAGCATCGATCGAGAAGGTTTTTCGGGGCATGGCATTTCCATCCGAGATGGCCGCTGTTTTAGGGCCGTCTAAATTAACACCTGATTGAACAAGGTAATTTTTTCCTGATGAGATGACCACTTTTAAATTCACAAAACCGTCTGCGGCGGCGGTTGCTAAAATTTCATCCGGATTGACGCATTGCAATCCTGGCGGAAGTCGCAGATCTCGTCCAGTAATTTTACCAGGGCCTTGTACGGAAATATAGCCAATTGCTTTTGTGCGTGTTGGCATCGTTGATGTAAAAATTAATTTTTTCAAGTTTAAAATTAAATCAAGAACTGTTTCCCGTGTCCCTGGGATAATGGCGTATTCGTGCTTCACCCCAACAATTTCAACTGATGTGACGGCAAATCCAGAAACTTCGGCTAAGAGGCTTCGGCGTAATGCTGTTGCAATTGTCACACCTTGCCCGCGAGGTAGAGGACCGAATAAATAACGCCCGTATAAAACTCCACCAGACTCGACTCGCGATTCCAGACATGAGATAAGAAACTTTTTCATTGTGAAGCGAGTTTAAAACGAAAGGAGGTTAAATTCGACGTTTTGCAGGAGGGCGGCAACCGTTATGTGGTAATGGTGTGATGTCACGAATTACGGTTACTTGAAGTCCAGCCTCTTGAAGCCCACGAATTGCCGTTTCACGGCCTAAACCGGGACCTTGGACAAGCACTTTGACTTGTTGCATACCTTGCATCATCGATTGTTTTGCCGCTGTTGTTGCAGTAGCCTTCGCCGCGAAAGGTGTTGATTTTCGTGAACCTTTAAAGCCACACACACCTGCGGATGCCCAACATAAAACATCACCTTGTGGGTTTGTAATTGTAACAATGGTATTGTTCATACCTGCTTGAATATAAGCAAACCCTTCAAAAACTTTACGTTTTTGTTTTTTTGAAGATGTAGAAGAATTTGATTTAGCCATAGAATCACTAAAATAATACCCCAGAATTTACTGGGATTCATAGATCTAAAGTACAGCTGTACTTTAAATTTGGCCGCTTAACCTTGGCGTTGCTTGTGTTTTGGGTTTGAACAAATCACAAGCACTTTTCGACGCCGACGG
>CAJBJW010000020.1 GCA_903953455.1 uncultured Pseudomonadota bacterium
ACTTGTTCCGCCAGCCCATGAAGAAAGCGCCGTGTCAATGTGTTCGCAACCTGCTTCAATGGCTTTAATCTGACACATTTCCGCAAGACCAGATGTAGAATGACTGTGTAAATGCAAAGGCAAATCCACCGTATCTTTGAGCGCCTTCACTAACTCGCTAGTGGCGTATGGCGTTAATAATCCTGCCATATCTTTAATTGCAATCGAATCACAACCTAAATTTGCCAATGATTTCCCAAGCTCCACAAACACGTCAATGTTATGCACAGGACTTGTGGTATAGCAAATCGTTCCTTGAGCATGTTTACCTGATAATTTTGTTGCCTCAATTGCCGTGGTTAAATTTCGAATGTCATTTAGCGCGTCAAAAATTCTAAAAACATCCATACCATTTTCAGCTGCTCTAGCAATGAAGGCACGGACAACATCATCGCTATAATGCCGATAACCGAGTAAATTTTGCCCACGCAACAACATTTGCAAACGCGTGTTTGGTAAAGCGGCTTTTAATTTGTGTAAACGCTCCCAAGGATCTTCTTTTAAAAAACGTAAACAAGCATCAAATGTCGCACCGCCCCAACATTCAAGCGACCAATAACCAATCTCATCAAGCATTTTACACGCTGGCAACATATCGCTTGTTTGCATACGTGTTGCAATTAAAGATTGATGTGCATCTCGTAAAATAACGTCTGTTAAATGAACTTTTTGCATTGTCGTTTCCCTAAATAAATTACAGACCAGTGTGAGCAGCCATTGCTGCTGCAATCACTTTTGCGAGTTCCGCAGGTTGGAGTTTGTTTGAGTAATTAACCAATTCTGGATATTTCTCGATAAAACCCGTATTAAAATTAGCTTCTTGAAAATCGTGATGTTTGAGGATTTCCAGATAATAAGGAATCGTAGTTTTAATTCCAAACAAACCCATATCCTTCAAACTTCGCTCACCGCGTTTAATTACATCTTCCCATGTCATTGCGCTAACAATCACTTTAGCTAACATGGAATCGTAAAAAGGAGGAATTTCATAACCCGTATAAATTGCTGTATCTGTTCTCACGCCTGGTCCACCGGGTGCATAATAACGAGAAATTCGGCCAAAACTAGGTAAAAAATCATTTTGCGGATCTTCAGCATTAATACGAAATTGAATCGCATAACCACGACGAAGAATTTCATGTTGTTTAAAGCGCAACGTTAAGCCTGCCGCGATGCGAATTTGCTCTTCTACAATATCAACACCTGTAATGGTTTCGGTAATCGTATGTTCAACTTGCACGCGTGTATTCATTTCCATGAAATAAAAACGATCATTTTCGTCTAATAAAAATTCGATGGTTCCCGCATTTGTATAACCAACCGCTTTAGCCGCTAAAACCGCAAGACCACCAATATATTGACGCTGTGCTTCTTCAAGTTGAGGTGATGGTGCTATTTCAATGAGTTTTTGATTACGTCGTTGAATTGAGCAGTCGCGTTCGTAGAGATGAATGGTATTACCATGCGAATCAGCTAGAATCTGAACTTCTATGTGTCGTGGATTCACGACGCATTTTTCTAAGAATACATCCGCACTACCAAAAGCTTTAGTGGCTTCGGAAATCACGCGATCATAATTTTTCACTAATTCTGCAGATGAATCACAACGGCGAATACCACGTCCACCACCGCCTGAAGTTGCTTTCAGCATAATGGGGTAACCAATTTTTTCAGCCGCCTCAAGTGCTTGTTCTAAATTTTCTAAATTTCCATCTGTACCAGGGGTGACTGGAATTCCCGCAGCAATCATGGCTTGTCTTGCCTTGGTTTTATCACCCATTCTTTCGATAACATCCGCTTCAGGGCCAATAAAAATAATACCTCTTTCTTTACAAACTCTCGCAAACTGCGCATTTTCAGAAAGAAAACCATAACCTGGATGTATTGCATCACACCCTGTTGCGGCTGCTAAATCCACTAGCGCATAGACATTCAAATAACCTGCAAGCGGTTCACTACCAATAAAGTAAGATTCATCCGCCTTTTTAACGTGCAAACCAAAGCGATCCGCTTCGCTATAAATTGCAACTGAACGAATACCCATTTCAGTACAAGCACGAATAATCCTAACTGCAATTTCACCCCGATTAGCTATTAATATTTTGCGTAACATACTACCTCCTCAAGAAAATAGGCGATTGAGTCTAATGGGCGATATTTAAACTAGAAAAAACTAGAGATTCGAGAAACAAAATAATATTTGCTTCGTTTTTTTCATTACCAAAATCAGTTAATGAAGGTAAATTATGCATAAAGAAAGTTTGCAAATGCGCCATTTCAATAATGGTGCTGGATAATGATTTTGGATACAGATAATCTGGATTGCATTCCAGAATGATATTACCTATTTTTGCGCAAAGATCTTTGTAAGGTTTAAATAGATGATCTTTATTATCAATAGACACTTTTTTTGTTAAATACGCTTTTGTACCCTCAGTAATAATGATTTGATACAATATGCACTCATTAACATATGTTGTGGTGATACTGTCATCAATCGGGGTGGCTAATAACGTAATCGTTTTTTTAAGTCTCACTACCGGATCTGAAATGTTATTGAGATGAAAAGTAACCTGATACTCCAGCCAACTCCAATACCATGCAGTGATATAGATTAAAATTCGATGTTTATTTTCAAAATATCGATAAATTCCCGCCTCAGTCGTGCCGATACTTTGCGCTAATTTTTTGAATGTAAAAGCCTCAAAACCCTCGTCATGAATCAATTGCACGCTATGCAATACAATCTTTTTCCCTAACTCTGTTTGTTGAGGATCTTTAATAAACAATTTTTCATTCATTTTAATCTGTAACTGTAAATCCATCTTTATTACCTCAAATGAAAAGAATGATAACTATAAAAATTAATAGTTAAATTATTCTATATGATACAAATACTATCATATGCAAACGTAATAATCTACAAAAAATTATCTTTATCGAATCAATCAAATAGTAATACCTAATACACAATAGCCTTTGTTAACAATTTCTCGTGCTTCAAAGAAGCGGGAACAATAATCTAAACGCAGTACCTTGATTGGGCTCGGTGGTTTTTGATTCAACAATGATGTGCCCTCCTGCCTCATGTACCATGCCACTTACTGTTGAAAGCCCAAGTCCAGTTCCCTCTCCAACAGGTTTAGTGGTAAAGAAGGGATCAAAAATATGATCAAGCACCTCTTTCTCAATCCCTGAGCCATTATCTGAAACGGACAATTCAATAAATTCACCATCAAGCGTTTGTACACAAACATTACAAACATGCTCCTGTATCGACAATTGCTTTAAAGAAACTGTAATTACGCCACCTTGCGGCATTGCATCACGTGCATTGACGATCAAATTAGTTAATATTTGGAGCAATTCAGTTGAATCAATTTGAATAGTAAGTATGCTATCTACTTCAGCATTATTCAAATGAAAAATACTAGTTAACGCTGGGCGCATTAAAACTAACACCTCATCAATTATTTCATGTGTTGATTTAATTTCAATATTCTTATTTGTAGGATTTTGACGTGAATACGCCATCATTTTTGTAATCAAATTGACTGCGCGTTCGCTCGCCAAGTTAACTTGCTCAGTGTTAAAAAGTATTTCTTCTTTCAATTTTTCATCTGTGCAATCTTCTCCACAAAACCTATTTAACTGGTTATAGCCAATAATGGCACTCAATATATTGTTAAAGTCGTGTGCAATACCAGACGTTAAACGACTAAGGCTTTCCACTTTCTGCATTTGATTAACTTGTTTCGTTAATTCATATTTATGTTGCTCCGCTTTTTTGCGATCAGTAATATCGAATCGGATACTGATATATTTTCTAGGTTTATCCTCACCCACATCAATAATGGGTACAATCACACTATCTACCCAGTACAGCGAACCATTTTTATGCCGATTGCATACCTCCTCATTCCACACATGACCACTTTTAATCGTTTTCCAAAGATTGTCATAAAATTCTGGTGGATGCACATCTGACTTAAATATACTGTGTGTTGCTCCAATTAACTCATCTTCGCTATATCCAGAAATACGGCAAAAATGCTCATTTACAAACGTAAATACACCTTCTGAATTTTTTTCCGCAAAAATTACTGCTTTATTAAGTGCATAATGATGTTCAAAATACTTTTGTTTTAATAATTCAATTTCTCGTCTTTCATGCTTTTCTGTTATTAACTCGTCCTCCGTAAGTCGCTTTTCTTCATGAATAGCCTCAAATTCTTCGTTGCTATGTAGATTTAATAGCATCGATAAGCGTGGTGCTAAATAGAGCACTGTTCCAACTGATACTATAGCTGTTACACCTTTAACTGTCGCATCAACCCAATAAAAAGGTAACCAAAACGTAACAATGTCCATTAGATGCGTTACGCCACATGCCAAAATAAATGCTGCAAATAACCACAACAACATATTCCATTCTAATTCTTTATGACTCTTTGCAAACAAAATCAAGCTAATGGCTATGTAAGTGTATGCCAAAAACATGAATGCATTACTTACAACATAAATATTGAGTAAGTTTGATGACCATTTAATACAAAAGCCATGCGGCATTAAATCGCTTTGAAATACACTAAACATGCAAAAATCTCATCTAAAATTTATATAATTAAAAATACCGATTTAAGTAATTCACTAAAAAAAA
>CAJBJW010000021.1 GCA_903953455.1 uncultured Pseudomonadota bacterium
GTGCCCGAGCGTTTGCGTGGCGAAATCTCAGCGTTCGATATTAAAAATGGTAATCAGGTTCTTGTTGAAGAAGGTCGACGTATTACGGCCAAACATATTCGGGAAATTACAAAAGCGGGTTTATCCTCTTTTGAAGTCCCAAAAGATTATCTAATTGGAAAAATAGTAGGTCATAACATTATTGACCAAAGTACAGGTGAATTAATTGCTCATGTTAATGATGAGTTAACAAGTCATATTATTGATCGCTGTATTGAAGCCGGTATTACAGAAGTTAATACATTGTATGTAAATGATTTAGATCGTGGTGCGTACATTTCAAACGCAATGCGTTCTGATACAACAACAAACACACTTGAAGCGCTTGTTGAAATTTATCGTATGATGCGCCCTGGTGAACCGCCTACGCGTGAATCAGCGGAAAATTTATTTCAAAATTTATTTTTTACAGAAGAACGATACGATTTATCAACTGTTGGTCGGATGAAATTTAATCGTCGTCTTGGACGTGAAGAGATTGAAGGTGTTGGCACATTAACTAAAGACGACATTATTGACGTTCTAAAAGAACTCATTGCAATTCGTAATGGAAATGGCGTTGTCGATGATATTGATCATTTAGGTAACCGTCGTGTTCGTTCTGTTGGCGAAATGGTTGAAAATCAATTTCGTGTTGGTTTAGTGCGTGTTGAGCGAACCGTTAAAGAACGTTTAACATTAGCTGATTCCGAAGGTTTAATGCCGCAAGAAATTATTAATGCAAAACCTGTTTCAGCGGCTATCAAAGAGTTTTTTGGTTCAAGCCAATTATCTCAGTTTATGGATCAAAACAATCCGCTATCTCAAATTACCCATAAACGTCGCGTTTCTGCTTTAGGTCCCGGTGGTCTTGCTCGTGAGCGAGCTGGATTTGAAGTACGTGACGTTCACGCAACCCATTACGGTCGTGTTTGCCCAATTGAAACGCCAGAGGGACCAAACATTGGTTTGATTAACTCCTTATCTGTCTATGCACGAACAAATAATTATGGCTTCTTAGAAACGCCATATCGTAAAGTTGTTGATGGTAGGGTAACTAATCAAGTGGATTATTTATCGGCTATTGAAGAAGGCGAGTTTGTTATTGCGCAAGCGAGTGTTCCAGTAGATGAAGAAGGAAAATTAATTGACGGATTGGTTTCTTGCCGGAACAAAGATGAATTCACTTTAGCTATGTCGGATACGGTTCAATACATGGACGTATCATCAAAACAGATTGTATCTGTTGCGGCATCCATTATTCCATTTCTTGAACACGATGACGCGAACCGGGCGTTAATGGGATCGAACATGCAACGTCAAGCTGTACCGACTTTGCGTGCTCAAAAACCATTAGTGGGTACAGGGATGGAACGCACCGTTGCTAAAGATTCTGGTGTAACGGTTGTTGCTACACGCGGTGGAAAAATTGAGTTTGTTGATGCGGCAAGAATCGTTGTTCGTGTAAATGATACGGAAACCGAAAATGGAACATCGGGCGTTGATATTTATAATTTAATTAAATACACGCGTTCAAATCAAAATACATGTATTAACCAAAAACCATTAGTGAAAGTTGGTGATATAGTTCGCTCTGGTGACATCATGGCTGATGGTCCGTCAACAGATATGGGTGAATTAGCATTAGGGCAAAATATGTTAGTTGCCTTCATGCCTTGGAATGGCTACAACTTCGAAGATTCTATTTTAGTATCGGAGCGAGTTGTTAAAGAAGATCGCTTTACAACCATTCATATTGAAGAAAAAACATGCGTTGCTCGAGATACGAAGCACAGTCCTGAAGAAATTACAGCAGATATTCCAAACGTTAGTGAAGAAGCTTTATCAAAATTAGATGAATCCGGCATTGTATACGTTGGAGCTGAAGTCAAAGGTGGCGATATTTTGGTGGGTAAAGTGACACCAAAAGGTGAAACTCAGCTTACACCTGAAGAAAAATTATTACGTGCTATTTTCGGCGAAAAAGCAGCTGATGTGAAAGATACTTCATTGCGTGTTCCTAGTAGTATTGAAGGAACCGTTATTGATGTTCAAGTATTCACTCGTGATGGCGTTAAAAAAGACAAGCGTGCCTTAGATATTGAGCAAGAACAAATTAAAAGTTACCGTAAAGATTTAGATGATCAAATTAAAATCTTAGAAGGTGATATTTTTGCTCGTGTTGCAAAAGATTTAATTGGTAACGTGGCTCAAGCTGGTGCGAACGGTTTAAAAGCTGGAACAGTCATTACTCAAGAGTATTTAGATAGCATTAAGACTTCTGAGTGGCTCAAAATTAAAATGAAAGATGATGCACTCAACGAGCAGTTGCAGGTTGTTGCAGCACAAATTGAGCAGCAGCGTAAAGATTTTGAAGAAAAATTTGAAGTCAAAAAACGTAAGATTACAATGGGTGATGATTTGCCACCGGGTGTGCTTAAAATGGTTAAAGTATATTTAGCTGTTAAAAGACGCATTCAGCCAGGGGATAAAATGGCTGGTCGACATGGTAATAAAGGGGTTATTTCAATGATTCGTCCAATTGAAGATATGCCTTATACCGCTGACGGCAATCCAGTTGATATTGTACTTAATCCATTGGGTGTACCTTCTCGTATGAACGTAGGGCAGGTCTTGGAAACTCATTTGGGTTGGGCTGCAAGAGGCCTTGGCATTAAAATTGGAAAAATGCTTGAAGCAAAGTATGAAGAATCACAAGCTCAGGTTAAGGCTATCCGTGAATATTTAGATAAAATTTATAATTGCAGTGGACGTAAAGAGGATTTAAATTCATTTACGGATGCTGAAATTCTAGAAATGGCAACTAATTTGGTTAGTGGCGTTCCAATGGCAACGCCGGTCTTTGACGGCGCAAATGAAGAAGATATTCGTACAATGCTTCGACTTGCTGATCTGCCAGAAGATGGTCAAACAGTTTTATATGATGGCTTAACAGGGGAGCCTTTCGAGCGTAAAGTAACTGTTGGTTATATGTATATGCTGAAATTGAACCATTTAGTTGACGATAAAATGCATGCGCGTTCAACTGGTCCTTACAGTTTAGTGACTCAGCAGCCATTGGGTGGTAAAGCTCAGTTCGGTGGCCAGCGTTTTGGTGAGATGGAAGTTTGGGCATTACAGGCGTATGGTGCAGCATATACGCTACAAGAAATGCTTACTGTCAAATCTGATGATGTCACGGGTCGTACACGCATGTATAAAAACATTGTCGATGGTGATCATAAAATGGAAGCAGGAATGCCAGAATCATTTAATGTTTTAATCAAAGAGATACGTTCATTAGCGGTCAATATTGAGTTAGAACGAGAATAATTTAGGTTAATAAATTAACAAAGCGTAGTGATACGCTTTGTTTTTTACTGAATAATTTTCCCCTGTTAAACGTATTTAAAGAGGACAAGCTCTTGAAAGATTTAATGAATTTCTTGAAACGCCAAAATCGTGCAGAAGATTTTGATGCGATTCATATTGGACTTGCTTCACCGGACATGATTCGTTCATGGTCCTATGGTGAGGTTAAAAAACCTGAGACGATTAATTACCGTACATTTAAACCAGAGCGAGATGGCTTATTCTGCGCCAAAATTTTTGGCCCTGTAAGTGATTACGAATGTTTATGCGGTAAATATAAACGATTGAAGCATCGTGGTGTTATTTGTGAAAAATGCGGCGTAGAGGTTACTTTATCTAAAGTGCGTCGTGAACGCATGGGGCATATTGATTTAGCCAGTCCCGTTGCGCATATTTGGTTTTTAAAATCATTGCCTTCACGAATTGCATTATTGCTTGACATGACGCTTCGTGAAATTGAGCGCGTATTATATTTTGAATCATTTGTTGTCCTTGAAGCGGGTGATACATCTTTAATTAAAGGTTCATTGTTATCTGACGATGAATATCAAGATTATCAAGAACAATTTGGCGATGATTTTGTCGCTAAAATGGGTGCGGAAGCAATTTATGATTTGCTCAAATCAATAGACCTGAAATCTGAAGTTGAAATTTTAAAACAAGAAATTAATTCAACTAGTTCAGAAACTAAAATTAAAAAATATGCAAAACGCTTAAAAGTGATGAACGCTTTACTGGCATCTAAAAATCGTCCTGAATGGATGATTTTGAAAGTGCTGCCAGTTCTGCCGCCTGAATTACGACCTTTGGTACCGCTTGATGGTGGTCGTTTTGCAACATCTGATTTGAATGATTTGTATCGTCGTGTAATCAATCGTAATAACCGTTTGAATCGTTTACTTGATTTGAGTGCACCGGACATTATTGTTCGTAACGAAAAACGTATGTTGCAAGAGTCCGTTGATGCGTTGCTAGATAATGGTCGTCGCGGTCGGGCAATTACAGGTACGAATCGTCGTCCATTGAAATCGCTTGCAGATATGATTAAAGGTAAGCAAGGGCGTTTCCGTCAGAATTTACTTGGAAAGCGAGTCGATTATTCTGGTCGTTCGGTTATTGTTGTTGGACCCTCATTGCGTTTACATCAATGTGGTTTGCCTAAAAAAATGGCGCTCGAGTTATTTAAGCCGTTTATTTTTAGTAAATTACAGTTCCGTGGTTTAGCTACGACCATTAAAGCCGCTAAGAAAATGGTGGAGCGCGAAGGAGCTGAAGTTTGGGATATTCTCGAAGAAGTTATTCGTGAACATCCAATTCTACTTAACCGTGCACCAACATTGCACCGTCTTGGGATTCAAGCATTTGAGCCAACGTTAATTGAAGGTAAAGCAATTCAATTACATCCGCTCGTATGTAGTGCGTTTAACGCGGATTTTGACGGTGATCAGATGGCGGTTCACGTACCATTATCAATTGAGGCGCAATTGGAAGCGCGTACATTGATGATGGCAACCAATAATATTTTATCGCCAGCTAATGGTGAGCCAGTTATTAACCCGTCTCAAGACGTCGTTTTGGGGCTTTACTATATCAGTCGCGAAAAAATGAATGCGATTGGAAATGACACGCAAAAAAATCCAAGAATTTTTGAAAGTGTTAGTGAAGTCCATAAAGCACTAGCTGAAAAAATTGTTGAATTCCAAACTAAAATTCAGTTACGTATTACTGAAAAAGTAACGGATGCAGAGTCTCAAGTCAGTTATAAAACGCATCGCGTGACGACAACGGTCGGGCGTTCGTTGATATGGGAAGTCATTCCAGAAGGCATGCCGTTTGATTTAGTTAACTGTGATATGACAAAGAAAAATATTTCACGTCTTATCAACTACAGTTACCGTTATATGGGTAACAAAGATACTGTCATATTGGCAGATCAACTGATGTATTTGGGCTTTAAGTGTGCAACTCGCTCAGGTATTTCATTTGGTATTGAAGATATGGTGATTCCAGCTAAAAAAGATGAAATTTTAGCGGCCTCAAATGCCGAAGTGAAGGAAATTCAAAGTCAATACGCATCAGGTCTTGTTACTGATGGTGAGCGCTATAATAAGGTTGTTGATATATGGTCGCATGCGAATGATCAGATCGCTAAAGTGATGATGGATGGTCTAGGTAAAGAATTTTATACCGACGAAGAAGGTGAGATTAAAGAACAGAAATCATTTAACTCCGTGTTTATGATGGCAGAATCAGGCGCTAGAGGTTCTGCTGCGCAGATTCGTCAGTTGGCGGGTATGCGTGGTTTGATGGCGAAACCAGATGGTTCAATTATCGAAACACCAATTACGGCGAACTTCCGCGAAGGTCTTGACGTGTTACAGTACTTTATTTCAACGCATGGTGCTCGTAAAGGTTTGGCGGATACTGCTTTGAAAACCGCAAACTCTGGGTATTTGACACGTCGTTTAGTTGATGTTGCACAAGATTTGGTGATTAGCTCTCAAGACTGTGGAACAAATAATGGTTTGTCCATGACACCAATCATTGAAGGTGGTGATGTTGTTGAGCCTTTATCAGAAAGAGTTTTAGGTCGAATAGCTGCGCATGATGTGATGGATAAAGCAGGTGAGAGCATTCTTGTGCCCAAAGGGACATTACTCGATGAGGATTGGGTATTGAAGCTTGAAAAAAACAGTATTGATCATGTGTTGGTACGTTCGATTATTACTTGCGAAAGTCGTCATGGTGTTTGTGCTGCATGTTATGGCCGCGATTTAGGACGTGGACATTTGGTTAATATTGGTGAAGCCGTTGGTGTTATTGCAGCTCAATCAATTGGTGAGCCAGGAACACAGTTAACAATGCGTACTTTCCATATTGGTGGTGCTGCATCAAGAGCCGCGGCTATTAGTAATGTGCAAGTGAAATCAGCGGGTTCTGTACGTTTAAGTAATTTGAAAAGTGTTATTAACCGTGAAGGTAATTTAGTTGCTGTTTCACGCTCAGGTGAAGTGGGTGTTGTTGATGAATATGGTCGTGAACGTGAACGCTACAAAATTCCTTATGGTGCAGTTATTTCGAAGAAGGAAGATGAGCGTGTTGAAGCGGGCGAAATTATAGTCACTTGGGATCCATTTACACACCCGGTTATCACGGAAGTAGACGGTATTGTTGAGTTGAAAGATTTCGTTGACGGCATAACCGTTCAAACACAATCTGATGAGATTACTGGACTGAGTTCGCTTGTGGTTATTGATCCAAAACAACGTGGTAGCGCGGGTAAAGAATTGCGTCCAATGGTAAAATTACTAGATACTAATGGCGATGCGATTTATTTACCTGGAACTGATATTACGGCTCAATACTTTTTACCAGCAGGGGCGATTGCCGGAATTAAAGATGGTGGTGAAGTAAAAATTGGTGACGTCATAGCGCGTATTCCACAAGAGTCAAGTAAAACGCGTGATATCACGGGTGGTCTACCTCGTGTTGCAGATTTATTTGAGGCACGTAAAACAAAGGATCCTGCGATTTTAGCAGAGTCAAGTGGTACGATTTCGTTTGGTAAAGAAACGAAAGGTAAGCAACGTGTCACCATTACTGATTCGAATGGTGAGCAATTTGAAACCTTAATACCGAAATGGCGCCATATTACCGTGTTTGAGGGTGAGCAGGTTGAAAAAGGTGAGACCATTGCAGAAGGTGAATTAACCCCGCATGATATTTTACGTTTGCGTGGTGTTGAGGAATTGGCTAATTATTTAGTCAAAGAAATACAAGATGTATATCGATTGCAAGGTGTAAAAATTAACGATAAGCACATTGAGGCAATTATTCGCCAAATGTTACGTAAAGTTGAAATTACAGCATCTGGTGATACAAGCTTCATGAAAGGGGAGCAAGTTGAAAGAGCTGCAATGCGTGAAGAAAACGATCATGCAGAAGCGAATGGAAAAATTCCAGCGAGCTATGATTCTATCTTACTCGGTATTACAAAAGCTTCTTTAGCAACTGAGTCATTTATATCAGCAGCATCATTCCAAGAAACAACGCGTGTTCTTACTGATGCTGCCGTACGTGGGCTCAGTGATAGTTTGCAAGGATTAAAAGAAAATGTAATTGTTGGACGATTAATCCCTGCAGGAACAGGCTTGGCATATCATGAAAGTCGTCGCAAAAGACTTGAAATCGCAGAAACAGTAAGTGATGTTGAGATGTCGTCAAATATAGATGTAGAAGATGTAGAAGAAGCGCTTAAACAAGCCTTGAATATTTAAGGCTTGACCTAATGTAAAATAGCCAGTATTATAACCTGCTGTAGTCGGGCATTGTGTTTTAATTTATTTAAAGCCTGTTATGCCTTCATTGGTAGGTTATTCTATTGATCTGACAGTTAAAAATATATTTTGGAGTAGAAATATGGCCACGATCAATCAATTGGTCCGCAAGCCTCGAGCTAAAAAAATAGAAAAAAGTAACGTTCCTGCTTTGGAGGCTTGTCCTCAACGTCGTGGCGTTTGTACTCGTGTTTACACAACCACACCAAAAAAACCAAACTCTGCTTTAAGAAAAGTTGCGCGTGTTAGATTGACTAACGGTGCTGAGGTAAGTAGTTATATTGGTGGTGAGGGTCATAATCTTCAAGAGCATTCCGTTGTGTTGATTCGTGGTGGTCGTGTAAAGGATTTACCAGGTGTTCGTTATCACGTTGTTCGTGGTAGTTTAGATGCATCAGGTGTAAATAATAGAAAATGTGGACGTTCTAAATATGGAACGAAGCGCCCTAAAAGCTAATTTTATTTGGTAAGTAAATGTCAAGAAGAAGAATAGCTACAAAAAGAGAAATCATTCCAGATCCAAGATTCGGTAGTTTAATGCTAACCAAATTTATGAATATGATTATGGAAAGCGGCAAGAAATCAGTTGCTGAAAGCATTATTTATGGTGCATTAGGTGTGATTGAAGGTAAAGGCCATGAAATGCCACTAGAAGTTCTTTCAAAGGCATTAGAAAATGTACAGCCACGTGTTGAGGTTAAGTCTCGCAGAGTGGGTGGGGCAACCTATCAGGTACCTGTTGAGGTTCGTCCATCTAGAAGAATGGCGCTTGCGATGCGATGGTTAATTGATGCTTCACGCAAAAGAAATGAGCGTACTATGGCTTCAAAATTAGCAGGCGAGTTATTAGATGCGTTTGAAAGTAGAGGCTCTGCTGTTAAGAAACGTGAAGATACTCATCGCATGGCTGAGGCAAATAAGGCATTTTCACATTACCGTTGGTAGTGTGAGATTGAAGACTAGTTGTGGCTCGTAAAACACCAATAGACCAATATCGAAATATTGGAATTATGGCACATATTGATGCCGGCAAGACAACCATAACAGAGCGAATATTATACTATACTGGAATCTCTCATAAGATGGGGGAGGTTCATGATGGTGCTGCTGTTATGGATTGGATGGTTCAGGAGCAAGAGCGAGGCATTACAATTACCTCTGCGGCAACCACTTGTTTTTGGAGTGGCATGCGTAAACAGCATAAGCAATGTCGTATTAATATCATTGATACACCAGGGCATGTTGATTTTACAATTGAAGTAGAGAGGTCGCTTAGGGTACTAGATGGTGCTTGCGCGGTATTTTGTGCGGTTGGTGGTGTTGAGCCTCAGTCAGAGACGGTTTGGCGTCAAGCTGATAAATATCAGGTACCAAGGTTAGTGTTTATCAACAAAATGGATAGAGTTGGGGCTAATTTTTTTGGTGCAATTGATCAGATAAAAACAAGATTAAATGGAAATCCAGTATTGCTTCAATTGCCAATTGGTAAAGAAGATGCATTTGAGGGTGTTGTTGATTTATTGAGTATGCGTGCAATATATTGGCATGATTCTACGATGGGGATGACATTTGATGATCTGCCTATTCCAGCTGATTTACAAGAAGAAGCCAAACTTTGGCGCGAGAGACTTGTTGAGGCCGCTGCTGAAGTTGATGATAATCTAATGGAGCAATATTTAGATACTGGGGAGTTAAGTGACTCGGATATAAAGCGAGGTATACATGACTTGACGGTTTCAAATAAAATTGTTCCGGTTCTGTGTGGTTCTGCATTTAAGAATAAAGGTGTTCAAGCATTGCTTGATGCTGTTTTAGATTACTTGCCTTCGCCATTGGATGTTAAGCCATTAATTGGGTTGATGTCTGATGGAGTGTCAGAAGTAACGCGATTGCCTTCCGATAGTGATTTCTTTTCATCTTTGGTATTCAAAATAGCAACAGATCCTTTTGTTGGTGTATTGTCTTTTTTTAGAGTTTATTCGGGTATTCTTTCGGTGGGGGATGTTGTTTTCAATCCTATAAAGAATAAGCGTGAGCGTATTGGAAGAATTGTTCAAATGCACTCTAATAGCCGCGAAGAAGTAAAGGAAGTCTTTGCGGGTGATATAGCGGCGATAATAGGGCTTAAGGATATTGCAACGGGTGATACTTTATGCGACATGAAAGAGGTTGTTATTTTGGAAAAAATGACCTTTCCTGAGCCGGTTATATCCATCGCAATTGAACCTAAAACCAAGGCAGACCAAGAAAGAATGGTTGTTGCTTTGGAAAAATTATCACAAGAAGATCCTTCATTTAAAACGAGTATTGACCCCGATTCAGGGCAAACAATCATATCTGGTATGGGTGAGTTGCATCTAGATATTATTGTTGACCGCATGAAGCGCGAGTTTAATGTAGATGCAAATGTGGGTAGTCCTCAAGTTGCTTATCGTGAAACTATAGGAATAGAAGCGGAGCACGAAACTCGATTTGAAAGGCAATTAGCAGGCAAGGGGCAGTATGCACATGTTTGCTTAAGGGTAGAGCCAAGAGAAAGAGGGTTGGGTTATTTATTTGTTAACGAGATAAGTAGCAAGGATATTCAGCAAGATTATGTGTCTGCTGTAGATAAAGGTATTCAAGATCAGTTAAAAAGTGGTATCCTATTAGGATATCCAATGTTAGATTTAAAAGTCACATTGTTTGATGGCTCATATCATGATGTTGATTCAAGTGAGGCTGCTTTTCGTACAGCAGGGTCAATGTGTTTTAGAGAATGTACTAAGGCAGCTAATCCTACTTTGCTTGAGCCTTTAATGTCTGTTGAAGTGACGACTCCTGAAGAGTATATGGGGGATGTTGTAGGTGATATTAGTAAAAGACGCGGTGTTATTCAGTCTATGAATGATACAGTGTCTGCGAAAGTGATTAACTGCGAAGTGCCATTGTCTGAGATGTTTGGTTATGCGACTGATTTACGATCCTCTACGCAGGGTCGTGCAACGTATAGCATGCAGTTTGAAAAATACAGTGAAGCGCCAGCGCATATTACTGAAGCAATCATTAAGAAATTTTCGTAAAATTTAGAATTATTTTAAGGTGTAACTCATGGCTAAAGAAAAGTTTTCGCGTAGTAAACCGCATGTAAACGTAGGTACAATTGGTCACGTTGATCATGGTAAAACAACGTTAACAGCGGCTTTAACAAGTGTAATGGCAAAATTGCACGGTGGTGCAGTAAAAGCATTTGATCAAATTGATAACGCACCAGAAGAAAGAGCGCGTGGTATTACGATTGCGACGTCGCATGTTGAATATGAATCAACAGCGCGTCATTATGCGCATGTTGACTGTCCAGGTCACGCGGATTATGTAAAAAACATGATTACGGGTGCTGCGCAAATGGACGGAGCTATTTTAGTCTGTTCAGCTGCTGATGGTCCAATGCCACAAACACGCGAACATATTTTGTTATCACGTCAAGTCGGTGTTCCTTACATTGTTGTGTTTTTAAATAAAGCCGACATGGTTGATGATGAGGAATTGATTGAATTAGTTGAAATGGAAATTCGTGAATTACTTGATATGTACGAATTCCCAGGTGATGATACGCCAATTATTCGTGGTTCAGCTTTACTTGCGCTGCAAGGTGATGAAAGTCCAATTGGTATGCCAGCGGTTATTAAATTGGTTGAAGCACTTGATACATACATTCCATTGCCAGAGCGTGCTGTTGATGGCGCATTCTTAATGCCAATCGAAGACGTATTCTCAATTTCTGGTCGCGGTACTGTGGTAACGGGTCGTATTGAGCGTGGCATTATCAAGGTAGGTCAAGAAGTTGAGATTGTGGGTATTCGTCCAACAGTTGTGACTACTTGTACTGGTGTTGAAATGTTCCGTAAATTGCTTGATCAAGGTGAAGCGGGCGATAACGTAGGTTTATTATTGCGTGGTACTAAACGTGATGACGTAGAGCGTGGTCAAGTTCTTGCACACAAAGGTACTATTAAGCCGCATTCATTCTTTAATTCAGAAATCTATATTTTGTCTAAAGATGAGGGTGGTCGTCATACACCATTCTTTAATGGATATCGTCCACAGTTCTATTTCAGAACAACAGACGTAACAGGCGCAGTTGAATTGCCTGAAGGTGTTGAAATGGTAATGCCTGGTGATAATATTTCAGTAAAAGTGAAATTGATTTCATCAATTGCTATGGAAGAAGGATTGCGTTTTGCGATTCGTGAAGGCGGGCGCACAGTAGGTGCCGGCGTTGTTGCATCGATTATTGAATAAATTATATCGCTCAAAATATATCTTGAGTGTTAAAAAGTTTTAAAAAAATATTTGTCTGTATAGGTCAGTAGTTCAATTGGTAGAATGGCGGTCTCCAAAACCGCTGGTTGGGGGTTCGAGCCCCTCCTGGCCTGCCAGCCAAATTTTCTCTTAATTTCAGGTTTCTCTCAAAGTCCACACTTATGAATACGCAAACTGAAGCATCAATAAGTGTTTTTGATGTTGTTAAGCAAGTTTTTTCCGTTGTTTTAGTTATTGCTGGAATTGCAGCATTTTACTACTTTGCCGACTTTAGATTGCTCTATCGAATTATAGGTTTGATTGCTGTAATTGGTGTGTCTGTTGGTATGTTAGCCACAACTGCGTGGGGTGCTTCGATTGCTGGATTTATTTCTGATTCAAAAATTGAAGTAAGAAAAATTGTATGGCCTACTAAAGATGAGACGACAAGAACGACATTGCTTGTATTTGCAATGGTTTCGATTGTAAGTTTAGTGCTTTGGTTGCTCGATACATTTCTCTTTTGGGGTGTGCGGATATTGACAGGGCAGGCTTAATATGTCTCAGCGATGGTATGTTGTTCAGTCGCAATCGAATTTTGAGAATAAAGTTAAGCAATTTCTCCTTGAGCGCATAGCTCGTGAAGGACTGGAAAGTTTTTTTGGTCAAATTTTGATTCCAACTGAAGAAGTTGTTGAAATGAAAATGGGACAACAGCGAAAAAGTGAGAGAAAGTTTTTTCCTGGGTATGTGTTAGTGGAGATGGAATTAACTAACGAAACTTGGCATCTTGTGCGTAGTACGCCAAAGGTACTTGGTTTTATTGGTGGTGTTTCAGATCGCCCAGCACCTATTTCAAATAAAGAAGCACAAGCGATACTAAACAGAGTTGAAGAAGGTGTTAATAAGCCTAGACCTAAAGTTTTGTTTGAGGCTGGTGAAGTTATTAGAATAGTTGACGGTCCATTTAAAGATTTTAATGGTGAAGTTGAAGAAGTAATTTATGAGAAAAGTAAATTGCGTGTTTCAGTGCTTATATTTGGACGTGCGACTTCAGTTGAATTAAATTTTGATCAAGTTGAAAAAACATAAAATTATGTGATTATCTTCGTCTTTGAATAAAGGCGGAGATTTCTTGTCTTAGGGGAGCTGAAAAGCGTTTGACCCATAATTTGGAGTAAAAAATGGCTAAAAAAATTACCGCATATATTAAATTGCAGGTTAAAGCAGGTGAAGCAAATCCAAGTCCACCAGTAGGTCCAGCTTTGGGTCAACGTGGCGTGAACATTATGGAGTTTTGTAAAGCGTTTAACGCAAAAACTCAAGATGTTGAAAAAGGTTTGCCATTGCCCGTTGTTATTACAGTTTATAGTGATCGTAGTTTTACATTTATTACGAAAACACCACCTGCGTCTATATTGCTAAAAAAAGCATTAGGATTGAAAAGTGGAAGTAGTAATCCCAATACCAAAAAAATTGGTGTTGTTACTCGTGAACAGTTAGAAGATATTGCAAAAATCAAAATGGAAGACTTAAACGCTGCCAGTTTAGATGCTGCTGTAAAAACAATTGCTGGAAGTGCAAAAAGCATGGGCTTGACTGTGGAGGGTTTGTAAAATGGCTAAATTAACAAAAAAAGCAAAATTAATTAAAGAAAGAGTTGATGCAACCAAGCAATATACTGTTGCTGAAGCAGTTTCAATATTGAAAGAATTTGCCACTCCAAAGTTTCAAGAAGCTATCGACGTTAGTGTGAATTTAGGTGTTGATCCTCGTAAATCAGATCAAAATGTCCGTGGCGCAACTGTGCTTCCAAATGGTACAGGTAAAACCGTACGTGTTGCTGTTTTTGCACAAGGTGCAAATGCTGAAGCTGCAAAAGAAGCTGGCGCAGACATTGTTGGTATGGATGACTTAGGTGATTTAGTCAAAAAAGGCGAAATGAATTTTGACGTTGTTATTGCATCACCTGATGCCATGCGCGTTGTTGGTCAACTTGGACAAATTCTTGGTCCACGTGGATTAATGCCAAATCCTAAAGTTGGTACAGTAACAACAGACGTTGCAACAGCAGTTAAGAATGCAAAATCAGGTCAGGTTCGTTACAGAACAGATAAGTCAGGTATTATTCACTGTACTTTAGGCAAAGTCGCATTCGAAGCTGATGCTATTCAAGGTAACCTTGAAGCATTAATTGCAGATTTAAAAAGATTAAAACCAAGTACTTCAAAAGGGCTTTATGTAAGAAAAGTTAGTTTGTCGTCAACCATGGGTCCAGGCTTGTGGTTAGATATTAGCGGTTTATAATCAACCAAACTTTGAGTTGCTGGAATTTTATATTTCTGTAGCCGTCAAAGACCGCAGGGGTTTTTATAAAACTTAATATCCTGCGTAGGCGGAACGTAATTGATTGAATTGCGTACCGTAAGATTTTAAGCACACTATATTATAGTGTGAATTTTCAAGCTGAAAATTTTCAGAATTATCGGAGTAAACTATGGCTCTAAATTTAGATAGCAAAAAAGCTGTCGTAGAGGAAGTTTCTGCATTTGCTGCGAAAGCGCATTCTGCAGTAGCGGCAGAGTATCGTGGATTGACTGTAACCGAATTAACTGAATTACGCAAAACAGCAAGAGAAACAGGTGTTTATTTGCGTGTTGTAAAAAATACGCTTGCTAAACGCGCTGTTGCTGGAACTGAATTTGAATGTATGCAAGATGCGCTCGTTGGGCCTTTATTGCTTGCTTTTTCAATGGAAGATCCGGGCTCTGCTGGTCGTTTAATCAGTAATTTTGCAAAAAGTCACGATAAACTTATTACTAAGATTGTGGCCATTGGTGGCCAATCTTATGGCGGTTCTGAGTTGCCACGTTTGGCTAATTTGCCAACACGCGACCAGGGTATTGCTATGTTGATGTCTGTTATGAAAGCTCCAACCGAAAAATTTGTTCGGACGTTGGCGGCACTCAGAGATCAAAAGCAAGAAGCTGCATAAATATTATTAACTCGTTTAAAACCTATTATTATAGAGGAACATACAATGGCAATTTCACAAGCGGATATTTTAGACGCAGTTGCAGGCATGACCGTTATGGAAATCGTTGATTTAATTACAGCGATGGAAGAAAAATTTGGTGTTTCAGCAGCTGTTGCTGTTGCAGCAGCACCTGTTGCCGCAGCGGCAGCAGAAGAGCAAACTGAATTTGATGTGGTTATGACCAGCTTTGGCGAGAATAAAGTTGCTGTTATTAAGGTTGTTCGTGGTATCACAGGCTTGGGCTTAAAAGAAGCAAAAGATGCTGTTGAAGGCGTACCTACAGTATTAAAAGAAGCTGTTTCTAAAGCAGAAGCTGAAACCTTCAAAAAAGAATTAACAGAAGCTGGTGCAACGGTTGAAATTAAATAAATTTTGATTAGTTGTTCAGGTTTCGCCTGATTTTTTGAATGGCTGGTGGCAATTTTGCTGCCGGCCTTTTGTTGCTTGCAATGATTGCACAGTGAAACTGTTCTACGACAAAAAGGTTTTGAAGCGATATGTCCTACTCTTTTACCGAAAAAAAGCGTATTCGAAATAATTTTGGGAAAAGCACCGAAGTGCTTGAAGTTCCCTATCTTCTTGCTACTCAAATCGACTCTTATGCCCATTTTCTGCAGTCCGGTGTAAGTGTGAATAAGCGTGATAATGAGGGATTACATGCCGCATTTTCAAGCGTATTTCCCATTGAGAGTCATAATGGTTATGCGGAATTGCAGTATGTTCGTTATCGCTTAAGTGATACTATTTTTGATGTGCGTGAATGTCAGCAACGTGGTGCAACTTATGCCGCATCTTTGCGCGTTCTTGTGCGTTTAGTCATATATGATAAAGAATCGCCATCTTCAGCTAAAGTAGTTAAAGATATACGTGAACAAGAAGTCTATATGGGTGAGTTGCCATTGATGACGGAAAATGGAACGTTTGTTATTAACGGAACAGAGCGAGTAATTGTGTCGCAACTGCATCGTTCTCCAGGTGTTTTCTTTGATCATGATAAAGGCAAAACCCATTCTTCTGGAAAATTACTTTTTAATGCCCGCGTTATTCCTTATCGTGGTTCGTGGCTTGACTTTGAATTCGATCATAAAGATTGTGTCTACGTACGTATAGATCGTCGACGTAAAATTCCTGCGACAATTTTACTTCGTGCGTTAGGTTATGATAATGAAGACATGATTAACATGTTCTTCGAAACAAATAAATTTAATTTAAGTAGAGATGTTTTTACCTATCATATCGTGCCCGAGCGTTTGCGTGGCGAAATCTCAGCGTTCGATATTAAAAATGGTAATCAGGTTCTTGTTGAAGAAGGTCGACGTATTACGGCCAAACATATTCGGGAAATTACAAAAGCGGGTTTATCCTCTTTTGAAGTCCCA
>CAJBJW010000022.1 GCA_903953455.1 uncultured Pseudomonadota bacterium
AAGCAAAAAAAGTTTTAGTTGATCCACTTGTCGAAAACAATCCGATTACGTTGCAAGTTCTTGGAATTTGTTCGGCATTGGCGGTGACTTCGCAAATGTCTACATCATTAATTATGGCGTTGGCGTTAACGATGGTAACGGCGTTTTCAAGTGCAGCGATTGCAGCAATTCGTAACCATATTCCAAGCAGCATCCGGATTATTGTCCAAATGACCATTATCGCGTCACTGGTAATCGTCGTTGATCAATTGCTAAAAGCGTTTGCGTATGATGTCAGCAAACAATTATCGGTTTTCGTTGGTTTAATTATTACCAACTGTATCGTTATGGGAAGAGCTGAAGCGTACGCCATGAAAAACCCACCCCTCGAAAGTTTTATCGATGGTATCGGTAACGGTTTAGGCTACAGTTTAATTTTGATTGTTGTGGCTTTTTTCCGTGAAATTTTTGGTTCAGGCAAATTGCTTGGTATGGAAGTTTTTCATTTAACGAAAGATGGCGGATGGTACGATCCAAACGGCTTAATGTTGTTGCCACCTAGCGCGTTTTTCATTATCGGTTTGCTTATTTGGGCGGTACGTGAATGGAAACCAAAACAACGCGAAGCGATTGAATTCAAAATCATGTCGTTTTCACATGGCGAACAAGTAGGACAACACTAATGGAAGCCTATATCAGTTTATTTGTTAAAGCGGTTTTCATTGAAAACTTAGCGTTATCGTTCTTTTTAGGAATGTGTACGTTCATCGCCGTGTCGAAAAAAGTATCAACTGCGATGGGTCTTGGGGTTGCAGTCATGGTAGTTCAAGCCATTACTGTTCCCGCAAACAACCTTGTTTATCACACACTTTTAAAAGAAAACGCACTTGCTTGGCTTGGTGTTAAAGGTATCGATTTGAGCTTTTTAGCGTTGCTTGCCTGTATCGGTATGATTGCGGCTTTGGTACAAATTTTGGAAATGATTTTAGATAAATTCTTTCCGGCTTTATATCAAGCTTTAGGTATTTTCTTACCGTTGATTACCGTGAACTGTGCGATTTTAGGCGGCAGTTTGTTCATGATTGAACGTGATTACAACTTCGGCGAAAGTGTGACTTACGGTGTAGGCAGTGGCTTGGGCTGGGCGTTGGCAATTACCCTTATGGCGGGTGTGCGCGAAAAATTGAAATACAGTGATATTCCAGTCGGTTTACAAGGTTTGGGCATCACGTTTATTACAGCGGGTCTGATGTCTTTAGGCTTCATGGCTTTCTCAGGCATTCAACTCTAGGAAGGTAGCGTCATGATGGAAATTATTTTAGGGATTATCATCTTCACGGGTTTTGTTATCGCATTGGTATTTGTCATTATCGGCGCGAAAAGCAAATTAGTGGCGGAAGGTGATGTTGAAATTCTAATCAATAACGAAAAGAAAATCAGAGTTCCCGTTGGTTCAAAATTATTAACCGCTCTCTCTGATCACGGTTTATTCGTGTCATCAGCGTGTGGCGGCGGCGGTACTTGCGCTCAATGTAAAGTGAAAGTTCATTCAGGTGGCGGCGATATTTTGCCAACTGAATTAGGTCATATCACCAAACGCGAAGCGGCTCATGGTGAGCGTTTATCTTGCCAAGTTTCAGTCAAACACGACATGGTTGTGGAAGTTGAAGACAGCGTTTTCGGTGTTAAAAAATGGGAATGTACTGTTAAATCCAATGACAATGTGGCCACTTTCATTAAAGAATTAGTATTAACGTTGCCAGCTGGTGAAGAGATAAATTATCGAGCGGGTGGATATATTCAAATTGAATGCCCAGAGCACGTTGCAAAATACAGTGATTTCGACGTTGCAGAACGTTTCCGTGAAGATTGGAACAAATACAATTTATGGCAATATGTTTCAACGGTTAAAGAACCTTCAATGCGTGCATATTCAATGGCTTCTTATCCAGAAGAAAGAGAAATTATGCTTAACGTACGAGTTGCAACGCCACCTAAACCTGACTTACCACCCGGCATCATGTCATCGTTTATTTTTAATTTGAAACCCGGTGATAAATGTTTCGTATCTGGACCTTATGGGGAGTTTTATGCCCGTGATACCGAAGCTGAGATGGTATTTGTTGGTGGTGGTGCGGGAATGGCGCCGATGCGTTCACACATTTTCGATCAACTGCGTCGAATGAAATCAAAACGCAAAATGACCTTCTGGTATGGTGCGCGTAGTAAACGCGAAATGTTCTATGTAGAAGATTTTGATATGCTTGCTAAAGAAAATCCAAATTTCACTTGGCACACAGCACTCTCTGATGCCTTACCTGAAGATGAATGGACAGGCTACACCGGCTTTATTCACAATGTGCTGTTTGAAGAATTTATTAAAAAGCATCCAGCACCAGAAGATTGTGAGTTTTACATGTGTGGTCCGCCGATTATGAATACATCTGTTACTAAAATGTTAATTGATAATGGCGTTGAGCCAGAAAACATTATGCTAGACGATTTCGGCGGATAGTTTTTTGATGTAACTAAAACAAAGAAGGGTATTAGATTTTTCTAATACCCTTTTTTTAACCTACTTGTAATGAAAAAGATGCCAAAAGTAGCTACGATATACTCAAATAACCGTAAGCCTCCGATAAATCCATCTAGTCATAGCACTTAAAACGGTCGATTCTTCTGATTTTTTTGATGAAGGAGAAGGTAAATGATGATCAGAGCACATTGGCAACCGCAGAATGAGAAATGGGAAACGAGTGGATTAACATTGGTCGTTTTTTGTCAGCAAAACAACCTCAAGTATTCAACGTTTTGTGCAAGGCTCATTGAATACCGAGCCCGCCATCGAGCGTTGCCAACCCAAGC
>CAJBJW010000023.1 GCA_903953455.1 uncultured Pseudomonadota bacterium
TAAAAGAGGATTATTTTGAACATTATTTCGCACTTAATAATGCGGTTGTTATTGCAGAAACCGATGCATTAGGTATCATTACCTATGCAAATGATAATTTCTGTATGCTTTCAGGGTACACCGAAAAAGAATTGCTTGGTTCAACCTACCGTATTGTGAAATCCAATGTGCATTCATCAAGTTTCTATCGTGAACTTTGGGATACTATTCAGAGTGGTAAAATTTGGCGTGGTGAAATATGTAATCGTCATAAAAATGGAACATTATACTGGGTGAGTGCAGTTATTGTACCTGTTATGGATACTGAGACTATTCCACCTAAACCCAAAAAATACATTACCGTTCGCTTTGATATTACAGATAGTAAAAAAGCGTGAAGAAAAGAAAATTTGAACAAGAAGAAAATAACTAGACTTTTTTTGTATTTATACGGTAACGTATGAGCATTGTTTGTAGAAGTTGAATGTTTGCCCATTCGTTAAGTCGGTTTGAACATTTGATAAGTAAATGATTCGAGAATGAGTTATTTTTTATTTTAAATTAGGATAATTAAAGGAGTTTGCGTTGGGTACTTTTATTTTATTTATTTTAGCTATTTTATTTGTACTTTTAATTCCGTTCGCTGTTTTGTATGTGATATAGCATTTAATAAAGCTACTTTTTATTTTCTTGTATCAGATAAATGGATGACGTAAATTTTTAATGAGGTTAATGCTTATGAAAAAAAACCTTATTCTTTTTGTTTTGTTAGCAACTGGTTGTGTGAGCATTCCAGACAATATTACACCGGTTACCTCTTTTCAAATAGAGCGTTATTTGGGGAAATGGTATGAAATTGCACGGTTAGATCATCGCTTTGAGCGAGGACTAACTCAAATTTCTGCGGAATACAGTATGCGCCCAGATGGCGGTCTTAAAGTGCTTAATCGTGGCTATTCAAAGGAGAAGCAAGAATGGAGCGAGGCTGAAGGTAGGGGGTATTTCGTGCAGTCTCCTAATGAAGCCTATTTGAAAGTTTCGTTTTTTGGACCATTTTTTGGTTCTTATATTGTTTTTGAATTAGATACCGTTAATTATCAATACGCTTTAATTTCAGGACCCGATAAGTCTTATTTTTGGTTGCTTGCTCGTACGCCTACCATTGATGATAATTTAAAGAAAAAGTTAATTGCAAAAGCCGCTGCATTAGGATTCGATACAAAGAAACTAATTTTTTCTGAATAATTGACTTCTACATAGCATACCGCTTTGACGGATATGTGAAATAGGGATTAATTCTGTAATATATCATTGTTCGAGTTTTATTTTCATCATTTATAGTAGATTTTGTTTCATTCCGCATCTCGCAATAAAGCCAACATATCTTCAACTGACATTTTGCCGCTAATTTCACCCCCTTCTAGCAAGCTATTGGCAAGATCGCGTTTGAGATGATGTAATTCTACAATTTTATCTTCAATCGTATCTTTTGTGACTAAACGGTAAATGGTGACAGGACGTTTTTGTCCCATACGATGCGCTCTATCGGAAGCTTGATCTTCAACGGCAGGATTCCACCATGGGTCCATGTGTATTACATAATCGGCAGCGGTTAAATTAAGGCCAGTTCCGCCAGCTTTCAAACTAATTAAGAATAAATCACCTTCACCTGCTTGAAATGCATTCATAGCCTTTTTGCGACGAGCCACAGGGGTAGATCCATCAAGATAATGGTATGAAATCCCTTTTTTATCCAGTAATTCACGAATAAGCGCTAAATGCCCAACAAATTGGCTAAATACAAGTGCTTTGTGGCGATTTTCCAGAAGTTCGTCGACTAATTCTTCAAAAGCGTGAAGTTTTGAGCTACTCACAGTACTTTCTTCAATGACAAGACGGGGATGACAACACGCGCGTCGCAATTTCATGATTTCTGCAAGCACTTGCAGTTGTTGATTTGATTGTGCGCCGGCCTCACGCATTACCTTTAGCGCATTTCGTCGTAGCGCTTCGTAAATGGCACGTTCATCATGACTTAATTCAATATGTAATGTCACTTCAGTTCGTGCGGGCAACTCGGTTAATACGTCATTTTTGAGGCGGCGCAAAATAAATGGACGTAATAATTTTTTAAGACGTTGTTGCGCGGCGTGATCATGATGATCTTCAATCGCGTTTGCATAACGCTCATTAAATCGACTAAGTGAACCCAATAAACCGGGATTGATAAAATTAAATAGATTCCATAATTCACCTAAATGATTTTCAATGGGGGTTCCTGTTGTTACCATACGAAAATCGGCTTGCAGAGACATGGCGGCTTTTGATCGTTTAGTCAGTGTGTTTTTAATTGCTTGTGCTTCATCAGCAATTAAGGTGTGCCATTGAATTTTTTGCAGGCGCTGCGCTTCAGTTTGAAGCAAGCCGTAGCTACAGACCACTAAATCGAATGGGCCTAAATGATCAAGCATAGTTTGTCTATCACCCGTGCCAAATTGCTGCGTATTTAAAGTGGGTGCAAATCGAGCGCATTCCTCAAGCCAGTTAATACATACCGAGGTTGGAGCTAGAATGAGAGTAGGGCCTTGCGGAGCACGTGAAAGAATTAAGGCTAATGCTTGAACCGTTTTCCCTAGCCCCATATCGTCAGCAAGGCAAGCACCAGCGCCCCAGTAGGCAAGGCGACTCATCCATAAAAAACCTTCATGTTGGTAATCACGCAATTCACCTTGTAAGGTTGAGGGCACTTTTGGATTAAAATCGCTTAATTGATCAAGACGCTTTAACTGTTCTTTCCAAGGTTTACTTGCACTGATGTTCATGCCTTGCGTGAGTTCATCTAAGGTCTGTGCGGCTAAGGCGTGAAACTGAATTTTATCGTCTTTGACTTCACCAAGTCCTGATAAATCATCGAGTCTTTGACGCAGTTCATTGGTCAGCGCAATAATTTGACCATCTTCTAATTTCAAAAAACGCCCTGACGAATTCGCAAGTAAATGCATTAAACGTTGCATATCAAGAACGGTTTCGTCATCAATGACTAATTCACCCTCAACATTAAACCAATTCTTTTCTTGGCGCACAGAAAAACGTGCTTGTGTTAATCCCATTTCTCGGCTGATTTTTATTTTTTTCCCTTTTGGCCACTCTAATACCGCAAATTCATTAATATTCTGTAAATTGAGCAGTGTTTCCAGGGCATTTTCAGGGTCCTCGAGTTGCCATTTTAAAGAACTGTTAGGTTGTAGGTTAGGGCATTTTTCAAATAGTTCAGCAACATAATTTTTCTCGATAGCAAAATTACGGGTGGTTTGCAGCTGTTTTCCTTCAATTTCGGCCAATACCGTTGTGCCACCAATTGCTGGTTTATAAAGTGGTCCACCATCTAAAAAGGGCTGAATAAACACATCTATATAAAGGCCTTCGCCTATGGGTTGTAAATGCAAATGTAATCGATTGTCTGCGGAAACCGTCAGTGCTTGGGTTGCCATGCCGACCATGTTAGACTGGATTGTCAATGTCGTTGGAATGAAGGAAATGGTTTCCATCAGTCGTTCGCGCTCAACGCTTGGAATGTTTACCCCTGTCTCTCCTAAAATTTCTGCCACTCTTTGATGTTGTGCATTGATATTGTAAATTAAAACGCCTGTCGCGGTTTTTTGTACAACCATTTTGGCTTCATGGGGTATTTTAGGCTGAATAGATAAATGTAGCTGATTATCTATTTCGTCAATTAATAATTGTGGATCTGCAGCCTTAATGTCGATAGGCGCATCGTATTGAATTTGCGATGCCCAGTACACATTGGGATGTCCAATAGCATCAAATAACACTTCTTGAGGAAAAACATAGGTGTCGGTGAAATAGCCATAATAGCCATCTTGACTGCGGCTCATACGTATATTTTTACAAATTTTAATATCTTGCTCTGTTAAATACTGAAAAGTATCGAGTTCATTGTATAAACGTTTCAAAGCAATGGTTCTGCCTTTTGACCAGTTACCGTTTTTGCCTAGACGTTGCTCTTTAGGTTCAAAAGTGATGTCATCTTCATCATCAATGCTTAACGCCCAAACTAATCTCGACTCAGATGACGTTGCATTTTGAGATGGCGCATTTAAGGTATTGAGTTGCGAAAGTGCTTCTAAAGCCCGCTCCCATGCGCTCATGCGCGGAAAACTGTCAATTAATGCTAAATAAGGTGCATTCGCAAATTGCTTAGAAATTTTATCCACTGTTTTGTGAGAATAATTGAGTCGAGCTAAGAGTGTTGCACTCATGGCAGCAAACCATTTGTATTCAAGTTCTTGAGCAAGTTGACAATAATTCACTAAAGGTGACAGTAAAAGTGCTTGTTGGGAGGGAGGATTTAATCTGTTAGATTCACCGAGCCAATAAATCAGTAGTAATTGTGCAAAGTTTTCAAAGGGTAAATGCTTTCTGGTAAAAAGATTTGAGGCATTTTCAATCGATTTTTTTCCTTGATAAACATCCAGTGCATCAGCGAGGATGTCATTTAATGCATAAAAAATATCGACATTTTTTTTTGCACAAAGTGTTAAATAAGTTTGAAGTAGTTGAAGATTGGCTAAGTGACAGGTACGCAAGAGCATAATGCCGTAAAAAAAGTCGTAAATACCGCCAAGTGTGACGGTGCGTTTATTGTTTTTTCTGAGCAGTTTTAATGCGAGATTAAATTTATCAAGTGCCTCATCATATCTGTTATGCAAAATATCATGTAATCCCTTAAGTTTTAATCCATCCGCTGAATAATCATCACGCAACCAAACTTGCACATCTTGTTCATTACCTCGTAACAATCGATGTTCAATGAGTGCTTGCCGAATTTCTATGTGATTTGAGCCCTGCGAAAAATTATCTTCAAATAAAAGATATAAACGATGTTGTCTTTCATCGAATTTAATTCCATCACCA
>CAJBJW010000024.1 GCA_903953455.1 uncultured Pseudomonadota bacterium
ACGCACCACTGGCAATGTGGGTGAAAGCTCCTATCGACACTTGTAGCAATTCACAATCATTATAAATACGTACATTGGAAAGGAAAGCACATACCGCTCAATTTTTTATCTACATTCAAGCAAATTTAACCTAATCAACCTTTAAGTATCATCAATACGAAAAAAACAACTCCCTATTAATTACAAAGAACGTGTTAAAATTTCCACGTTACATCCACACTTCAAAAGGCGAAAAAATGACATCAGATTTAGGTTTAATTGGACTTGCTGTAATGGGTAAAAATTTGGCCATGAACATTCGAGATCATGGTTTTAAAGTAGCTGTATATGAATATGTTGAAGGTGTTGCCGATGATTTTTCAGCAACACAAGCCGAAGTAGAACACATCGAAGATCCTCAAAACTTGCATATTGTAAGCACGCATTCCTTAAAAGAACTTGTTGATAATCTTCACACACCACGTGTGGTATTTATGATGGTTCGTGCGGGTGATGTCGTTGATTTCTATATTGATCAACTCATTCCTCTGCTATCTGAAGGTGATATTATTGTTGACGGTGGCAATTCGCTGTTTACCGATACGAATCGTCGCGTTGCACGGTTAAATGAAAAAGGATTGAATTTTATTGGTATGGGTGTTTCAGGTGGTGAGCATGGTGCGCATTATGGTGCCTCTATGATGCCAGGTGGTAATTTTGCAGCATGGAAAACCGTTAAACCCATTTTCCAAGCGATCAGTGCAAAAGTCGACGGTGAGCCTTGCTGTCATTGGGTCGGTGATAATGGCGCGGGTCACTATGTTAAAATGGTTCACAATGGCATTGAATATGGGGATATGCAGCTTATTTGTGAAGCGTATCAACTTTTATCTGAAGGCTTAGGCTTAAGTCACGACGAATTATATGACGTTTTCAAAAAATGGAATCAAGGTGAGCTGAGTTCCTATTTAATTGAAATTACCACCGATATTTTTGCGCATAAAGATGACGATGGACAGCCACTTGTTGAAAAAATTCTCGATACAGCGGGACAAAAAGGCACGGGAAAATGGACAGGCATTAATGCATTAGAATTAGGCATGCCATTGACATTGATTGGTGAAGCGGTCTTTGCACGCTGTTTGTCGGCTCAAAAAGATGAGCGTATGCATGCAGCAGCGCGTTTACCAAAAACGAAAGTTGCCTTTACTGGCGATAAAGCGGCCATGATAGATGCAATTGGTGATGCACTATACGCTGCAAAATTAATTTCTTATGCGCAAGGCTTTCGTTTAATGCGTGAAGCGTCAAAAGAATATCATTTTGCCCTTAATTATGGCGATATTGCGTTAATGTGGCGTGGCGGTTGTATCATTCGTAGTCAGTTTTTAAATAATATTAAGCAGGCTTATAATAAAAATCCTGATTTAGAAAATTTGCTACTTGATGATTTCTTTGTCAATGCAATGCAAAAAGCCGAAGCGGGATGGCGCAAAGCGGTGATTTTAGGTATTGAATTATCAATTCCAACCCCCACATTCTCGTCGGCTTTGGCGTATTATGACGGCTATCGCTCAGAAAAATTGCCTGCCAATTTACTGCAAGCACAACGCGATTATTTTGGTGCACATACATATGAGCGTATTGATAAACCGCGTGGTGAATTTTTCCACACCGATTGGACTGGTGAGGGTGGTGACGTGTCAGCCACGACCTATACTGCTTAAAAATTCATAAACAAAAACGCCCGCTTGTGATGAACAAAGCGGGCGTTTTTTTGTTGAATGACAATTACGATTTTAAATTTAAATTATTTAAAATAGCCAGCGTGAGGGTCGATTGATTCATCGTATAAAAATGTAAATTCGTCGCGCCTCCGTCAATTAATTGCTGACATAATCGTGTCACGACTTCCACTCCAAACGCTTGAACTGATTGACGATCATCACCAAAACTTTCAAGACGTTTGCGCATCCAACGTGGAATATCAGCGCCACACATTTCAGAAAAACGAAATAATTGCGAATACTGTGAAATAGGCATAATACCCGCTGCAATCGGAATGGTAATCCCCGTTTTTTCACATTGATTCACAAATTCAAAATACGCCTCAACATTGTAAAAATATTGCGTGATGGCCGCGTTAGCACCTGAATCGACTTTGCGCTGAAAGTTTTTAAAATCTTCAACACCATTCGCGGCTTGCGGATGCACTTCAGGGTAGGCAGCAACATGAATATCAAAATAATCGCCCGTTTCTTGACGAATAAAACTTACCAATTCATTAGCATAACGAAATTCACCTGCTGACATCGTGCCTGAAGGCAGATCACCGCGGAGCGCAACAATTTTTCGAATGTCATGTTGACGGTAATCATTCAAAATTGCTCTGATACTTTCTTTTGTGGATGCCACGCAAGATAAATGCGGCGCAGCGGGAACAGCTTGGTTTTTGATTTGAAGTACCGCTTCAAATGTTTTATCACGCGTTGATCCACCCGCACCAAATGTTACAGAAAAAAATTCAGGAGAGCATTGGGCAAGTTGCTGTTGAACAGCAAGCAAGTTTGTGGCGCCTTCAGGCGTTTTGGGTGGATAAAATTCAAAACTCAATTGTGGAGCGGACATAAAAAACCTTCAAAACAAAAAAATAAGAATATACAACTTACTATGGTAGGACGCTTTCGCCTTGCCATAATTGCGCCAGCGTTTCACGTTCGCGTACTACATGAATTTGATCGTGATCAACCATGACTTCCACAACGCGCGGACGCGAATTATAGTTAGAGCTCATCGTAAATCCATAAGCCCCTGACGAGCGTACTGCGAGTAAATCATTTTGACTTAATTTAAGTGTACGTTCTTTCCCTAAAAAATCCCCTGTTTCACAAACAGGTCCGACAATGTCCCACACTAACTCGGGCGCGGTACTGTCATTTTTCACAGGAATGATATCTTGCCATGCACCGTAAAGAGCAGGGCGTACTAAATCATTCATAGCCGCATCAACAATCGCAAAGTTTTTATGCTCAGTTGGTTTTAAATATTCCACGCGCGTGACTAAAATACCGGCATTACCTACAATTGCTCGTCCTGGTTCAAGCATAATTTCTAAAGGTGTATCACCCAAACGCGCCAAAATAGCCGTAATGTAATCTGCGGGTTCGGGCGGTTGCTCATCACGGTAGCAAATCCCAAGTCCACCACCTAGATCCAAATGTTTAAGTGTAATGTCATGTCCACGCAGTTTATCAATGAGTAATAACACTTTATCAAGTGCATCTAAGAAAGGGCGTGTCTGCGTTAATTGTGAGCCAATATGACAATCCACACCGACCACGTCAATATTGGGAAGTGCCGCCGCCGCTTGATACGCTTCCAGTGCCTCTTCGATAGCGATACCAAATTTATTTTCTTTTAAGCCTGTTGAAATATAGGGATGTGTTTGCGCATCGACATCAGGATTCACGCGAAACGAAACGGGCGCTCTCACGCCTAGCTCACCAGCTACTTGATTGATGCGCTCAAGCTCGCCAAGCACTTCAATATTAAAACAGCGAATGCCGATTTTTAATGCTGCGCGAATTTCATCTTCACGTTTTCCAACACCTGAAAAAACCACTTTCTTCGGATCACCACCCGCCTGCAAGACTCGCTCAAGCTCACCAATAGACACAATATCAAAGCCAGAACCTAGTCGTGCTAATACATTTAATACGCCTAAATTTGAATTCGCTTTGACAGCGTAGCAAATTAAATGCGCATGAGAGCCAAACGCATTGTTGAATGCATTCCAGTGTCGCTCAAGCGTAGCTCGAGAATAAATATAACAAGGACTGCCGTGTTGCTTGACGATAGCGTCAATGGCCACATTTTCGACAAAAAGTTGATTATCGCGGTAGGTAAAATGATCCATGAATAGTAACGATTATTTTTAAAGTGAATTAAGGATTAACGGTTGGCGTCGGTTTTTTACTAGGCAAAACAAGCGAACCTGTTTGACCACATGCAACCAATACGCTCACTAAGAAAGCAGTTAGACAAATAAAACCTATTTTTTTCATAATTCAAGTGTTATGGCTGGATTTTTAGGGCCTTTGTTGCGTTTTCTGCGTTTTTTCTTCGCTGGCGCCCCATCGAGTTTGGGTTCGATGACATTAACTTTATGCGCATCTACAGGTTTATTGCCTAATTTTGGCTTCGACTTTGATCTGCTTTTCGATTTCTTTTTAGGGGGTAAGGCACTCGGACTTGATTTCGTTTTTAAAACCAAGGTGAAATCCATTTTTTTCTCGTCTAAATCAACACGAGCAACTTTAATTTTCACACTATCGCCTAAACGATATCGTGTACTGCTGTGCTCACCTTTGAGTTGATGACTCAGCGCATCAAAATGGAAATAATCTTGCCCTAAACTGCTGATATGGACGAGGCCTTCAACATAAATATTCGCGAGTTCCACAAAAAAGCCAAAAGACGTCACGGCTGAAATCACACCGTCAAATTCTTCGCCAATTTTGTCCATCATGTATTCACATTTGAGCCAACTTGTCACATCACGCGTGGCATCATCTGCGCGACGCTCATTTGCCGAGCAATGCTCACCGAGCATTACCATATCAGGCACACCATACACAAAACTATCTGCTTTTTTGTCTTGCAAACAATGACGAATAGCTCGATGGACGAGTAAATCAGGATAACGGCGAATGGGTGAGGTAAAATGCGCATACGCGTCAAGTGCTAAACCAAAATGGCCTTTTTCTTCCGCACTGTAAACCGCTTGTGACATAGAGCGTAGTAGCACTGTTTGAATTAAATGCGCATCGGGGCGATCTTTGATTTGCTCAATGAGGTGCATATAATCCAGCGGTGTTGGCGACATATCGCCCGACATCCGCAGTCCTAATTCACCCAAAAAAGTGCGTAAATTGGCCAATTTTTCTTCACTTGGACCTTCATGCACACGCAGCAATTTGGGCATTTTTTTGTTATTTAAAAAACGCGCCGCACAACCGTTTGCCGCAATCATAAATTCTTCAATTAATTTATGGGCATCGTTGCGAACGACTGGGATAATTTTGTCTATTTTACGATTTTCACCAAAAACAATACGCGTTTCTTGCGTATCAAAATCCATGGCACCGCGTTTTTCACGCGCTTTACGCATCGCTTGGTAAAGTTTATAGAGCTGCGTTAAATCGGGCATCAATGCGGCGTGTTGCTGCGTTAGCGTTTCATCGCCTTCAACGAGCATTTTTGCTACGTCGTTATATGTTAAACGAGCGTGCGAGCGCATGACTGCATCATAAAAACGTGAACGTCCGACTTGTCCATCTTCATCTATAATCATTTCGCAGACCATACACAAACGGTCAACGTGAGGATTAAGCGAGCATAAGCCATTCGATAAAATTTCGGGCAACATCGGAATCACTTGCTCGGGGAAATAGACCGACGTGCTGCGATTGTGCGCTTCTTTATCGAGTTCACTGCCAACGGTCACATAATGCGACACGTCAGCGATAGCCACTAATAACTTCCAACCTTTAGGCGTTTTTTTACAATACACCGCGTCGTCAAAATCACGCGCATCTTCACCGTCAATGGTGACAAGGGGTGTGCTGCGCAAATCTACGCGATCCACTTTGGCTTCTTCGGGGACTTCACTCGTCAGTGGTGCAATTTCCGTCAGTAATTCCTCAGGCCAAATGCTAGGCAATTCGTGTGTGCGAATGGCCATCTCAATTTCCATTCCCGGTGCTAAATGATCACCTAGAATTTCAATAATACGCCCTAAAGGTTGATGCAATTTCGTCGGCTGCTGCGTTATTTGCGCCACCACAATTTGACCGTGTTGAGCGCCCGAAGCATGACCCGTTTCCACTAACACCGTTTGTGCGATATTTTTGTTGTCGGGAATGACATAAGTAAATTCATCTTCAACATATAAACGCCCAACAATCTGGTGCGTGTTGCGCTCTAAAATCTCAACAACTGCGCCTTCACGACGGTTTTTTCGATCCACGCCAACCACGCGAACCATCGTTCGGTCATTGTGGAGAAGGACATTCATTTCGCGCGGGGATAAATACAAATCCTCCGAGCCATCATCAGGGCGCACAAAACCAAATCCATCAACGTGCCCAATCACACGTCCCACAATTAAGTCTTTATTGTTCACAAGGCAATAACGACTGCCTCGATTAAATAATACCTGTCCATCACGTTCCATTGCGCGTAAGCGGCGGCGCAAGGCCTCAAGGCGCTCCTCATCCTCAAGTGCAAACGCATTTGCAATCTCTGGGCGCGAAAGCGGGCGACCTTCATCACTGAGTAATTGCAGGATTAATTCACGACTTGGAATGGGGTTGTCATATTTATCAGCTTCGCGTTCTGCGAAAGGATCATTTTTTGACGCGAAATCAACAGGATGTTTAGACTTTGATGGCATTATTTTTGGGCAACTTCTTTTAGGAAAAATTCAATAGTAATTTGCCTGTTATCATACAGGTTTAACGCTCAAGGTAAAAGGCGCAACGCTAAATGATTCAAAGGTTTTTTACCCAAAACGTGATTTTTTCTCAACATTGACAAATGCGGGAACGCTGCGTATAGTTCGCAGCCTTCATTGCCGAGGTGGTGGAATGGTAGACACGCTAGCTTCAGGTGCTAGTGGGCGCAAGCCCGTGAAGGTTCAAGTCCTTTTCTCGGTACCATTACTTACATCGTAAGTACTACCCTATAAAATTTCATAACTTATTGTTAATAAAGTTATACTTATTTAGACTTTGTAAACAATATCATCATACTGGAACAAATCCAGACTCTTCACCGACATAAATTTGAGCTTTGATTGTGTCACGCATGCGTTGAAATCTCCAGATTGTAAATGGTGGCAAGGCCTAATTAATCATTTTTTATTGGCAAATTCAACTAATTCATCCAGTAATGGATTGAGAATTTGAATGCTACGCTGATAAGTGGTGCAATCAATCAAAAAGTTGTAACGATAGGCTTCAGCGCAAACGGTGATGGTATTTAGCGCATCCAAATAATGTAATGAATCAATTTCAAAACTCGTTTCTTTTGCAAATTGCGCTAAGAGTTTATTAAGTTTGTGAGTATGTGGATAAGCACCAAATTCTGTTTGCGTTTCAAGCAAGTGTTTAAGTAACAATTCAAACATTTGCTGATAATGAAAGCAGTGCATAGCACAATCTTTGATGTCTGATTTATCAGCTAAATCAATCATAACAGCATGTTCCCACGCCTTGCCGCCTAAATTTTCCACATTATGGAATTGTTCTAATTTTTCTGCGTACATAAACTTTTACCTGTTATTCGTTGTTTTTTTGGTGCATTAGTTAATCTAAATGTTGGGATCTGAATAATTCAAACCGTTTCGC
>CAJBJW010000025.1 GCA_903953455.1 uncultured Pseudomonadota bacterium
TCACTTACGTAATTTAAAAATTGCCGTGTAAAGACTTATGTCGATTATTTATTAATCTTGCTAATCAGCATAAGCACCCACACAAATTATTTTGATTTAGTTTTTAAAGAGCTTTTTCGCTGCGTCTCTGCAGCTGATTCCAAGTATTATACAGCCTATTTTACGTCCGTCAATAGTTTTATTTCATTTATATTACTTTTGACCGATAACTCATCTCTATTCTTTCAGATTTTAATGGGTTATCGGTTCCAAATCAGCGCTTAGTGACGTGTCTCAGCTAGCGTATTATCTGACTCGATATCTAAATCACCATAACCCAAACGACGATGAAATAATTCAAGCAACAATGTCCAGCATTGTAGTGCAAGTGCTGGATCATACCGAGGACCTTCATCGCGCATAAAAGCGTGTTGACCATTCACTTCATGCCACGTAAATCGAGTTCCCACTTCTTCTAGTCTGGCTTTAAGCAAGTTGCGACCCTCGAGAGGAACGTGTGGATCTTGGCGTCCCCATATATGGAGTAACTCGCCTTTGATTTCATTTGCACGATCAAGTGAATTGTCATTCGTTCCCAACCCCAATCCTCTTTTATGAATATCAGTAGCATAAAAACACGTTGTTGCAAGCACATCGGGGTTCATTGCCGCGCGGAACGCTAAGTGTCCACCAATGCAAATCCCCATGACACCAAGACGCCCTGTGCAATAATCCAATGTTTTTAAATAATCAAGTACCGTACGTGCATCACTATCATAAGAAGAAAGCTCTTTTGTAATTTTATGTGCATTACCACGAGTTGTTCCTTCTTCATCATATGCAAGCACACTACCTAATGGCTCAAGCTCATGATAAATTTCAGGGCATGCCACAACAAAACCGTGACCTGCAAGCATCGCAGCTGTTCTTCTTATCGGCGCAGTTACTTGAAAAATTTCTGAGAACATTAAAATGCCTGGATATTTTCCTGGTGCTGCTGGACGAAAAATATGTGCGCGCATCGTTCCTGTAGGCGTCTCTAAATCAGCAACTTCATTATCTTTAATAATCATTGTTTTTCCTTGTTGTTATAAAAAATGTATTTTTACACTATTTTTAAAGAAGGGTTATGTTAATTCAACTCTAACTTGTGGCACAAGATTGTTATATAGAAGAAGCATCCTAAAAAAACAAGTAACCAGAAAACAATCGTTATTTGTCAAAACAAATTGCTTTTAACGATTATAATATGCAGTCATTCTTTTTTAATTTATCTATATCATGGCGAAATCATCAATGGACAATTTCATCTCAGGCCAACGCTGGATTAGCAATACTGAATCTGAACTAGGCTTAGGACTGATTCTTGACGTCGAATTTAATCGTGTCACCGTTTTATTTTTAGCGTGTGATGAAAAACGTATTTATGCCATAGATAACGCACCTCTCACGCGCGTGCGCTTTTCAGTAGGCGATACGATTGAATCTGTTGATGAAGAAAAATTGATTGTACTTAAGGTCATCGATCAAGAAGGCATCCTAACGTATATCTGTCAAAATGAAGATGATGACACCATTGAACTCGAAGAAATGGAACTCAATCATCACAGTCAATTTAATAAACCACAAGATCGTTTATTTACTGGCCAAACCGACCCAAATGCGTGGTTTTCACTGCGCTATGAAACATGGCAACGCCTTGAACAACATGCACAATCGCCTGTAAAAGGATTACTTGGCGGACGCGCCGCATTGATTCCACATCAAATTTTTATTGCTCATGAAGCCTCAAATCGTGCCGCGCCACGCATTATGCTCGCTGACGAAGTTGGCCTTGGTAAAACCATTGAAGCAGGATTGATTCTGCATCACCGCCTTATCAACGGACTGAGTAAACGCATCTTAATTATTGTTCCAGAAAGTTTATTGCATCAGTGGCTAGTGGAAATGCTACGCCGTTTTAATTTACATTTTAGTATTTTTGATGAAATGCGCTGTTTAAGTGAACTTGGCGACGATGGTTTTGATGAAGAGGAAGATGTTTACAATCAAGCCAACCCGTTTTTATCTGAACAATTTGTATTATGTAGTCAATCATTCTTTTCAGATTACCCCAATCGCCAAGAACAAGCGTTAGACGCTGGCTGGGATATGGTTATTGTGGATGAAGCACATCATTTAGAATGGAGCGAAAACGCGCCCAGTGACGATTACCTGTTTGTTGAACAATTAAGTCAAATATCACCGAGTTTAATTTTGCTCACTGCAACACCTGAGCAACTAGGTAAAGAAAGCCATTTTGCACGTTTGCGTTTACTTGATCCAAACCGTTTTTATAGTTTCAGTGCTTATTTAGAAGAAGAGGAATCCTTTGAACCCGTTGCCAATGCCGCAAAATCACTGCTCGCAAACAAACCATTAACCGATAAAGAACACGCTGCCTTAACGCAGCTACTCAAAGACGATAACGTTGATAAAATCCTGCATCAATTAGACGACGAACAAACCGCTCCCCAAGCGCGTCAAACGTTAATTAATATCTTACTTGACCATCATGGCACTGGACGCATTTTATTCCGAAATTCGCGCCAAACCGTGCAAGGCTTTCCGCAACGTGAATATTTTGGTTATTCACTAAGCAGTAATACGAATGAAGGCACATTGCAAGATGACGAGCGTTATTTATGGCTGGTCGATAAAATCAAGCAACTTAGCGGACAAAAAGCCTTATTGATTTGTAAACACGCACAAACGGCTATCGATTTAGAGCTAACACTCAAAAATCGCGCAGGCATTCCCTCTGCTGTCTTCCATGAAGAAATGAGCATTATTGAACGTGATCGCGCTGCCGCTTATTTTGCAGATACGGAAAGTAATGCACGTTTGCTCATTTGCTCTGAAATTGGGAGTGAAGGACGAAATTTCCAATTTTTGCATCATTTGATTTTATGGGATCTGCCGCAAAACCCTGATTTATTGCAACAGCGTATAGGTCGTTTAGATCGTATTGGTCAAAAACATATTATTCAAATTCATGTACCGTATTTAGAAAATACGCCTCAAGCGATTTTGTATCGCTGGTATGATGAAGGTTTAAATGCGTTTAGTGCGAATAATTCGGCCGCGCAACAAGTGGCGGATATGTTGCATTTAGAATTAAATGCACTTTTAGTCTCTAACAATTCAACACAACTCAACAACTTTATTGAGAAAACAAAAAAATTAAGCCACGACATTGAAATTCAACTCCATCAAGGACGCGATCAACTTTTAGAATTGAATTCTTGTCGAAAAGATATTGCGGATGACTTTATTGCGCAACTTAGCGCTTATGAAAATGAAAATACGCTTTGGGATTACATGGAAGCCGTGTTTGATTGTTATGGCGTGGATACAGAAGAAGTATCAAGCGATACGCATACACTCACGCCAAGTGAACATCTACGCTGCGAAACCTTCCCTTACTTAAATCAAGAGGACGGCTTAACCGTTACGGTGTCACGGGCGCAAGCACTTGCCCGCGAAGACTTGCAATTTTTAACATGGGAACACCCGCTAGTTACTGCATCAATGGATATGGTACTCTCAAGCGACACGGGCAATGCAAGTATTAGCACCATTAAACATCCTGATTTAAAAGCGGGGCAGTTTCTATTAGAATGTTTATTTGTGATTGAACACAGCGCTCCAGCTGAGCTGCAACTGGGACGTTTTTTACCCAACACCCCAATTCGTGTCTTAATCAATCAAGTACAAAAAGACGTCACCGCAGAATTCCCGCATAACAGTCTAATTGATAGCGGCATTCCATTTGATAAACACGCCATCACACTGTTTTTGGGTAAACAACGTGCGTTACTTTTAAAATTACTAGGCTTTGCGCAAGCACAAGCACAAGAAAAACGCGATATACTTTGCGAACACGCAACTCAATTGATGCTAGACTCGTTGACCACCGAAATTAAACGTCTTGTTCGTTTAAAGAAAGTCAATCCAAGTATTACGCAACATGAAATTGAAACGCTCAAAGATATGACGCTGCTGATTCATGAAAATATTCAAATCGCACAACTGCGCCTCGATGCAGTGCGATTTATCATTACACGTTAATTTTTATTGGCGTTTTACCATTTACTTTACATTTTAACCTTATTAAGAGAATCTCAATTATGTCTGCAATCAAATTATTTGAAGGTCATTTTTCAGCGCAAGGCGGCAAATTCTGCCTAGTTTCATCACGCTTTAACAGCTTCATTGTTGAGCAACTTGAAAATGGGGCAATTGATGCACTGGTGCGCCATGGCGTCAGTAAAAGCGATATCCATTTAGTCAAAGCGCCCGGTGCATTTGAACTTCCTATGGTTGTGCAACGCATTGCCGCAAGCAAAAAATATGATGCCATTATTGCTCTTGGCGCCGTGATTCGAGGCGGCACACCGCATTTTGAATATGTGGCTGGCGAATGCGTAAAAGGGTTGGCGCAGATTTCGCTTCAATATGATGTGCCGGTCAGTTTTGGCGTTTTAACGGTTGACAGTATTGAACAAGCTATCGAGCGCGCAGGCACGAAAGCAGGAAATAAAGGCGCTGAAGCGGCTTTATCTGCAATTGAAATGGTGAGTTTATTTAAGAATTTGGATTTATAAATGAGCAATCCTAAAAGCAATGCCCGTAAAGCCGCCGTGCAAGCGCTTTATCAATGGCAAATGACAGGGCAAAGCCTCAGTTTAATTGAACAGTACTTTATCGATCAGCAATTTTTTGTTGATGAGCCTAACGTCCAAAAAAACTTTTTTTCGACGCTTTTTCATGGTGTACCGAAAGATTTAATCGCTATCGATGCACTGCTAAGTGAATTTGTCGATCGTGAAGTGGATGCGATTGATCCCGTTGAACGTGCTATTTTGCGTTTAGGGGCTTATGAATTAATCCATTGCACAGATACGCCCTATAAGGTGATTATTAATGAATCGATTGATTTGGCAAAATACTTTGGAGCCGATGGTAGTCATCGCTATGTCAATGGTATTTTAGATAAAGCAGCACAAAAACAACGCGCAGAAGAAATTCAACGCAAACAAAAATAGTATTTATCCTCAACACAAGTCATTTGTTTTAAATTGTGCATTACGCAACAGAAAACAAACAAATGACTACGTTAACTGCTACCAAATCAAGTATTTGCCCTAACAAGACAAAAAATCAAACCTCTATTTATATACCCTTGCCATTAAGAATAATTCAATTATCTAAGTGTCAACAATGACCATAATTTGTATATTGACACAACAATCCCTATCTCATCAAAAATATAACTGCGCTATAATCTGAAATAGTTTCCCTTCCCTTCTATTTTAGGAGTTATACGTATGAATGTTGAAGCTTGTACTTATGTCATTTTTGGTGCTGCGGGAAATTTGTCCCGCGTGAAATTGATGCCCGCGTTTTATCATTTAGATGAAGCAAATCAACTGCCGGAAGGGACAAAAATCCTGGCTGTTGGGCGACGAGATTGGACGCAAGAAAAATGGCTCAGTGAAGTGCGCGACATGATTAAATTGAAAACCAAAGAGGCTTTCGATGAATCTGTTTTTAAGCGTTTTTCTCAGCGGCTACATTATCATTTAGGGGATTTGCAGCAACCCGAATGTTATACCAAATTAACCAAAATGCTCGAAGAGCCTATTTTTCCTAAAAACATTGCCTTTTATTTGTCAATCAGCCCAGCCGATTTTGGCTTTGTTGTTGAAGAATTAGATAAAAACAAGTTATTAACGCAGCAACATGGCTGGCGCCGCGTTATCATTGAAAAACCTTTTGGCTATGATTTAGAAAGTGCTCAAGCCCTGCAAAAAAGAATTAGTCACTATATTACCGAAGAGCAAACTTACCGAATCGATCATTATTTAGGTAAAGGTACAGTTCAAAATGTATTGGTGTTCCGATTTGCTAATGTCATGCTCGAACCGCTGTGGAATCGCAATTATATTGACCACATTCAAATTACGCATTCAGAAAGCATTGGTATTGATAATCGTGGGGATTACTACAACAGCTCCGGTGCCATGCGCGATATGCTCCAAAGCCACTTGCTGCAATTATTAACACTTGTCACAATGGAACCCCCCGTTTCAATGGAAGCACAGGCGCTACACGACGAAAAAGTGAAAGTACTCAAATCCATTCGCCCCATTCCAAAACAAGCCGTTCACGCGCAAGCGTTCCGCGCACAATATGCAAGCGGCGTCGTCAATGACGAAAAAGTCAAAAGCTATTTAGAAGAAGAACACATCCCCGAAGGCAGTATTACCGAAACGTATGCATCAATGAAGTTATATATTGATAATTGGCGGTGGCGTGATGTACCCATGTATTTGCGCACCGGCAAACGCATGAAAAAAGGACAATCCATCATCTCGATTTGTTTTAGACAGCCACCACTTCAATTTTTCCATGATAGTGCGCACCATGCTACTGTGGATCAAAATTGGGTCATACTCGGCATTCAGCCTGAAGAGTGTATTCGCATCGAAATGACGGTGAAAGAACCCGGTCTTGAAATGAAAACACGTACAAGCTCACTTGATGCAAGTTTTAGAAATTCAGATGAAAAAGTGGTCGATGCTTATGAAGATTTACTACTCGATGTATTGAAAGGCGATCGTTCATTATTTCTTAATTTTGATGAAGTGGAACATGCTTGGCAAATTGTGGATCCTATTCTACAAACGTGGGCAATCGAGCGCGATTATGTTGCGACCTATCCTGCTGGCTCATGGGGCCCTGAAGATAGCCGATTATTTGATAAAGACTGTCAAGGCTGGCGAACCTCGTTAACACCCGAAAAATAACTATTTAAATAGCACGCTGCATGGGTATTCATACTTTACCCATGCAGTTTTTGTATCTTCATTTTTACCCTTCAACCTAAACTTTATTCAACTAAAGAATCGTCACATTTTATATTTATGCTAATTAATCAACATACCAATCAAATTGCTCAAAGTGTCTGTGAGCGCATCTTAACCCTAGCATCGCAAGCCATTGCGCAGCGAGGCCAATTTAAATTTGTCTTAGCAGGCGGACAAACGCCCGAGAAAGTCTATTCCCTGCTTGCTAAAAGTGACGCGCAGTGGTCAAAGTGGTTTATTTATCATGGTGATGAGCGTACTTTACCCGTTGATCATGCCGATAGAAACAGCGTGATGGCGACAAATGCGTGGTTAAATCACGTCGCAATTCCAACGTCGCAAATTTTTGATATACCAACCGAATTAGGTACAAAAGAAAGCGCGACAATTTATCAAGAAATTATCAAAAATGCCTTGCCATTTGATTTAGTCTTACTTGGCATGGGCGAAGATGGTCATATTGCCAGTTTATTTCCAGCAGAAGTACACGACGAAACGGCGTTAGTTCATGAAATTTATCATTCTCCAAAACCACCTTCAGAGCGTGTTACACTTAGTGCAAAAGCGTTGAGCAATACCCAAACGCTATTATTTTTAATCACGGGTATCAATAAAAAAGACGCTTTCACTCGTTGGCAAAATGGTGAAAAATTGCCCGTTTCAACTGTTAGCGCAATAGAAACGCTTGATGTTTACTTAGACAGCGTTATTGTTGATTCATCAACACCACAATCCATTCTTTAACAAATTGCAATGTTTGCATGAAAAGAACAATCGCGTTGTCGATTTCATTTTTAATATCATGGGCAACATTGTGATGTGAAAACGTTTCGAGCGTATAAAACGAAAGTCCCATGTAAATCGTATTGAGTCCCATAATAATCATAATGAACGCGGCAAATTTGAGCATCAATCCACGAAAATGCGCGTTCATTTTACCAAACGCAACACTGATAAATAACATCGTCGGCAGTGTACCCGCGCCAAACGTCAACATCAACAATCCACCATCAAGCAGCGTAGGCGCTGATGTCGCTTTGACTGCCATCGCAAACGTCAGCGGGCAAGGCATTAAACCATTTAATACGCCCGCTAATGACGCACCGAGTAGACCGCCTTTTGTCCTTGAAGTGGCAAAGCCTTTACGCAAAAAAGTCATTGGAATAAGACGCATAGAACCTTGAAACTTAAACCAACCTAAAATACCAAAGGCTAAAACAATCACCACAAGGCCAATAAACATTTGCAAAAGGCTTTGCACTTTACCAAAAATACCACTCGACACCAGCGCCACACCTAGCGCAGCGGCTGCAAATCCTACGAGTGTGTAAATGCTAATACGCGCGAATTGATAAAAAATATACGGTAAATAACTGCGTGTTGACGTGGAATTCATAAAATAGCCCGACACCAACGCGCCACACATTCCCAAACAATGCCCGCTACCCAGCACGCCAGCCATAAAAGCTAAGCCATAATCAAAGCCACCCGATGCGGCCATGATGTGCATACTGTGATCCATGGTTGAATGATCCATACCAATTTCCCTTAGTCTTTATTCAAACGCAGTGAATTCACAATCACCGAAACAGAACTCAGTGCCATCGCCGCTGACGCAATCATCGGATTTAAACGCCCAGCCGCCGCAATGGGAATGGCAATCACGTTATAACCAAATGCCCAAAATAAATTTTGCTTAATGACTCGAATTGTTTTTTGACTTAATTCAATGCCCGCTGTCACGGTTGAAATATCGCCTTGTACAAGCGTCATATCCGCTGATTCAATCGCTACGTCCGTGCCTGTTCCAATCGCAAATCCCACATTGGCTGCGGCTAATGCAGGCGCATCGTTAATGCCATCCCCAATCATGCCCACTACTTTACCTTGTGCTTGATAATCGTAAATAATGCGTAATTTCTGCTCAGGCGTTGCATTGGCAATTACGGTTTCAATGCCGACTTTTGCGGCAATATAATTTGCCGTTTTCTGTGTATCACCAGTCACCATCAACGTTTCAATGCCTCGTTTTTTCAAACGCAAAATGGCTGCCGCTGCATGGGGTCGCGGTTTATCGGAAATACCAAATACTGCGGCGGCCTTGCCATCAACAGCCATAAACACAGGCGTTTTGCCTTGCGTCGCCAACTCACCGGCTTTATTTTGCAAAGCATCAATGGCGATATTTTGCTCCACTAGCCATGCTTTATTGCCAAGGTAAATGCGTTGATGATCGATATCCACTTCAATACCACGCCCAGCCACGCTGTGAAAATGCGTACAAGACGCTAACGTAAGCGCTTTTTCAGTGGCATACATCACTAAGGCTTTGCCTAAAAAATGCTCCGAATTATGTTCTGCTGAGGCCGCTAATTGAATGAGTTTGTCATCACTTACATTTGATACGTTAAACACATCCGTCACTTTAGGCTTGCCTTCGGTAATCGTTCCCGTTTTATCAAATACAATCACATTAAGTTTTGCGGCAGTTTCTAAACTTTCACCGTTGCGGATATAAATCCCCTCGCGTGCCGCCTGCCCCGCGCCAACCATAATAGCCGCTGGCGTAGCAAGTCCTAACGCACACGGGCAAGCAATCAATAAAACCGTGACCGCATTCCCAAACGCCACGCTAAATGCCGCGCCAGATAGCAACCACCCCATGAGTGTTAATCCAGATAATACCATCACAGACGGCACAAATACCGCTGAAATACGATCAACGTGTTTTTGAATAGGCAATTTTGTGGATTGCGCTTGATCGACCATGTGAACAATGCCCGCTAACACCGTATCCATCCCCACCGCACTCACTTCAACCGATAATGCACCGCTACCATTAACGCAGCCGCCAATGACTTTATTGCCAACATTTTTGATTACTGGCACACTCTCA
>CAJBJW010000026.1 GCA_903953455.1 uncultured Pseudomonadota bacterium
GAGTTTAACAAAAACGGATAAAATAATTCGAGGATGATAGAATAAAGGTATTGCTGTGTCAATTCGCTAGTGATCTATTTTAAGGATTGTAATATTTTTACTTCTTGTCACTATTCTATTTTTTGTGCCTTGCACGTTTACCTTAGCTAAAACTTTAATGAGCTCTCTTTGGAATATCTGTCTATCTAAACTTGAAAACGAAGTCCCTAGTGTTGATTTCAATACATGGATACGACCTCTACAAGCCGTTGAAACTGAAGGAAATTTAAATCTTCTTGCTCCAAATCGTTTTGTATTAGATTGGATAAAAAAACATCATGTCACGCAAATAAACGAAGCTGTCACTGAATTTTCTAACGGAAAATTAACACTCGTTTTGGATGTGGGTTCAAATCGACACACATTGACTCCCGTTGAAACTAGTTTGCCAGATGAGCCGAAAATTTCCGCACCGAATTTCGAACATTTCTTGAATAAAAACTTTACCTTTGACAATTTTATCGAAGGTAAGTCAAATCAATTTGCTCGTGCCGCTGCGCTACAAGTGGCCGAAAATAGCGGAAAAGCTTATAACCCGCTTCTTATTTACGGCGGCTCAGGACTCGGTAAAACGCATATTATGCACGCGGTGGGGAATGCTATCTTGGCAAAAAATCCATCCACCAAAATTGTTTATCTTCACTCTGAGCGTTTTGTTCAGGATATGGTAAAAGCCCTTCAACAAAATGCAATTCATAAGTTTAAGGAATTTTATCGTGGTGTCGACGTACTTTTAATCGACGATATTCAATTTTTTGCTGGAAAAGATCGCTCACAAGAAGAATTTTTTCATACGTTCAACAGCCTTATCGATCGTCGTCATCAAATTGTGTTGACGTGTGATAAATACCCAAAAGAAATATCTGGACTAGAAGAACGTTTAAAATCACGTTTTAGTTGTGGTTTACCTGTGTCAATTGAACCCCCTGATATGGAAACACGCGCAGCCATTTTAATGAAAAAATCTTCCATCGCAAACATCGTTCTCCCCGACGAAGTTGCTTTTTTTATCGCGAAAAGAATGCCCTTTAACGTGCGAGACTTGGAAGGGGCTCTGCGACGATTGATTGCAAATTCTGAATTCACAGGACAACCTATTACGCTCGATTTTGCAAAAGAAGTCTTGCAAGATTTAGTAGTTCTTCAAGATAAATTGGTCAATATTGACAGCATTCAACATACCGTTTCTGAATATTTTGATATTTCGCTCAATGATTTACTCGCAACGAATAAATTACAAACAGTCACTCGCCCTCGTCAAATAGCAATGAGTTTAGCAAGGGAACTCACCGCGCATAGCTTTCCTGAAATTGGGAGTGCTTTTGGTGGTCGCAATCACACCACGGTAATGAGTGCCTGTAAAAAAGTGGAAGAACTCAAAAAAACAGACTTAAAATTTTATGAAGATTATATTCATCTGGTACGTGTTCTATCGTCTTAAAATTGACATTAATTATTGATTATTTATGGTAACTAAATCGTAATCAATCAGTTATAAGTTATCAACAGGTTTGTAAAGAATTTATCAACAAGTTGTACATATCTTTTAATGTACTTTACCTATAAAAACATGCAATACATTGATATTATTATCTATTTTAAATAATTTTCTGTGTATAACTCTGTGCACAACCCTGTGTGTAACTCTGTGTATAACTTTTAAGTTTCTGTGCGTAACCCTGTGTGTAACTTTTGATTTTCTGTGTATAACTTTCA